>NZ_BCPS01000100.1:0-22673 GCF_016586185.1 Paenibacillus sp. EPM92 | reverse complement strand
TACTAATGAGTATTTCATAATTAACTAATGAATTTTGATTGATTTATTATAGGAAAATTATATGAAAAAATGCACCCATGCTGAACCATTGCCGGGAATTGTTGAACCCCACGCGGTCCTTTTCCCGTGTTATATTGTAAATGTAAGAAATTGAGCAACACCCCAACCGGCTCGGGCATGAGGTCGGACACGTAGAGAAGCGATTCGCTACCGCTTCTCCTGCATCGCTTATACAGGCACTCTCCTAACCGAGGGTGCCTTTCCTATTATTCGATTACTCCGCATCTCCCTAAAAGGCAGCCTATGTATCTTTCCTCATCCGGGGCAAAGGATAAGGGTAAACAGGCTGCGCCTCCTTTCGACTGCGACTTCAGCAGCAAAGGTGCGGATCGAAGGCGCACTGCCGCCCGCGTAAGCAAGAGGCGGATAAAGAAATCTTTAGGTTAAACCATACTGACAAGCTTCCTCCTACAGCATAGACTTAATGTTGAGGGGGTGAGTTAATTGGGTTTCAGATATGACGCAAGGAATTTGACCGGTCAACAGATGGCGATCATTGATCAAAGAGACCGAGCTGATGCGGAGGCGAAAAAGAAGCTTAAACAAAAAGAAGAAGAGGATCAAAAAAAGAAAAAAGAACTGCCTGAAAAGAAAGAATAGCACCCACCGCGGTGCTTTTTTTTATTGCCGGAAACGTGGTGGCGGAATAGGTAGACGCTAAAGCTTAGGTTGTGTCGTCCAAGCGATCGAGGGTAGCTCCCCGAAAGCAACCATGCAAGGTGCAAATCCTTGCCCACGTTTATAAACGGTGATCTGCGCTCCGGCGCATCACATATATCCCTGTTCCAGTAAGCCCTATCCGTTGGAGTGCCAAAAACAGCACTATGCAGACGTGCCTGCGGGTAGGCAGGGCAGGTTGCTCCCGATGAGTCGGGAAGCGGTCATTGGAAGTCGGCTGGGAGCAATAGCTCTGAGAGCCGCAAACCTAAACAGCATCCACAGGGTGCCTGCCCCGATGCGCATGCGGGAAGTATAATACATGCGCTTATTTTGGTTTAGGGAGATGATGGTTTATAGATACAGTTACTGTTACCACTGACATAGAAGAATACAAGCCTTATCCGAATGCAAACTGCCAATGGTGCGGAGATACAGGAGAATTTGAAGATGAGGATGGTTGCGTCTGGCCGTGTGTGGAAGAATGCAATAAATCAATGCCTTGCAAAGGCTGCAGCAACTCCGGACGTCACCTATTCAGCAAAGATGGATTCTGCAAATGTGCAAAGGGCCGCGAGATGAAAGAGCTGCATGAGGCGAGGCTGGATGCTTATTTTGAGTCTTTGGGAAAAACAGCGATAGAACAAGCGAGAACTCGTCTGATGTAGAATGGATGTTCTTATTAGACTGAAATTGATTAAACACCGGACTTGACTGTTTTTTGACCCGTTTGTATAATGGTGTTATTCCTCTCTAGTAACTAAGTACATATTCTTTTAAAGCACGAGCGCAGCAATGTGCGGTCTTGCTCAAATTTATACGATTATCGAAACCCGTATCGAGGCACATGTTCTCGCTCGGGTTTTTTATGTTTTATCGCGATTTAAAAAATAAGGTTCGAAAATATATCGGTCATCGGCGGTTTTCAGACGATGATCTAGGGCGGGTGAATGCCGTTAGGCAGAGGGGCGACTATGAGCCCCTTTTCTTTTTAAACACCACCTTTGTTACTAAGTACGTATAAATACCACCGATTGGAGGTGCTTTGTATGCCTCAAAAACTGAAGAGGGCCTGCAACCAACCGGGCTGCCCGGAGCTTACACATAACAGGTATTGCCCTCAGCATAAGAAGCAGAAGGACGAGCGGTACCAGCAAGAGAGAGGGACAGCAGCCAGCAGAGGCTATGATTACAAGTGGCAGCAATACAGAATGCGATTCCTTAAGAAGAATCCGCTCTGTGTTGATTGCGAGAAGAAGGGAATCATCACTGCAGGCGAACACGTTGACCATATCATAGCTGTGTCAGGGCCTAAGGATTCGCTCTTCTGGAAAGAGGAGAATCATCAGGCCCTTTGTCGTTCCTGCCACTCAAGGAAGACGGTGAATGAGGATGGAGGGTTTGGTAGATGAAGATGACATATAAATGCTTGGATTGTGAGCATGAAGTTTTTGGAGAAGGAACTAAGTATGACGGAACCACGTGTACTCTGTGCAGCGGTCCTATCGTCCCTATTCAAAACTCAAAAAAATTAAATGAGCAGGAAGTGTACGCTAACTTTCCTTTGTACGAGAAAACGACCTCCTAGAATCAATTCTAAGGCGTTCGAGGTGTCGGATGTGCGTTTACTCGAAATTCCCCCACGGAGGGGGTAGGGGGGGCAAAATCCTCCGGCACAAGCAATTTCTAGACCGGCGGCCAACAACGTGTGCAAAAAATACGGGAAATTGCTCTAGCCTTTTGTAAACTCGGGGGAAAGGTGGTGGTCGTAGTGGCGGGCAGACCAAACAAACCTGCAGCTGCACACCTTGCAAGCGGCAATAAATCGAAACTTTCAAAAGCGCAAATCAAGGCGAGGCAAGAAGCGGAAGATGCGATTAAGCCCGCCAGTGACAACATATTGCGCCCGACGTGGCTTGACGCTGTAGGTAAAAAAATGTGGGAATCGATCATGGAAGAACTGGCAGCGGTGGACCTCATTACAAATGTTGATGTCTATGCCCTGGCTCTAGCGTGCGACGCATATTCCAAATATGTCAAGGCATCTAAAGACATTAAAAAAGAGGGGCTTGTCGTCGAACACAAAAACGCAATAGGCGCTGTAAACAAGGTGCCCAACCCAAACGTTGCTATCGCCCAAAAGTATGCTACTCAATTTAAATCTTTTTGCTCTGAATTTGGGTTATCTCCAGCAGCCCGCGCCCGTCTTGCTAAGCCTAAAGACGACGAAGATGACGAAGATGACGACGACCTCGATTAAAATGCATCCGGTGACGCGCTACGCGGCCGATGTTATCGCTGGAAGTATTATTGCGGGTAAATACGTCACCTTGGCTTGCAAGCGTCATATGGGCGATCTAGAGCGTCAGGGAACGGACGAGTTCCCGTATGTGTTTGATGAGGAGAAGGCAAACAAGGTATTTAGGTTTGCTGAGAAGTATTGCCGGCATATTGAAGACGGGCTCACAGTTAAAAAGGGCGATCCGATCATCTTGGATGATTTTCTCCAGTTCATTATCGGCAGCGTCTTTGGTTGGGTCCACAAGGACACGGGCCTGCGGCGTTTCCGAAAAGTCTATGAGCAAGTGGCTCGCAAAAATTCTAAGTCCACCACGCTGAGCGTTGTGGGCCTTTTTATGTTCGCGGCAGATGGCGAGGGCGGGCCCCAAATTTACACAGCGGCAACTCAGAGGGATCAGGCCAAGATCGTTTATGACGCGGCTGAGGCTATGGTCAAGCAGAGCAAGAAGCTCAAGGCCAAGATCAAAACCCGGAGAAACACAATGTTCCACCTGACCAATGGCGGAAAGATGCTACCGTTGTCTCGAGAAACAAAGAAGATGGACGGGTTCAATCCGAGCCTCGGTATCTTGGATGAGTACCACGCGCATCCGACAAGCGACATGTACGACGTCCTTATCTCTGGCATGGGGATGCGCCGGCAGTGGCTGATGTTCGTTATCACAACGGCCGGATTTAACTTATCCGGTCCTTGTTACGCCGAATATAGGTACTGCAAACAGGTTCTCGAGGGAGTATTCCAGAACGAAGAATACTTTATTTACATTGCCGAGATGGACGCGGACGACGACATCAATGATGAATCGAACTGGATCAAATGCAATCCGTTGCTTGCCCGCACAGAGGATGGCATCAAATATCTCCGTGGTGAGCTGAAGATCGCTCAGGAGATGCCCGAAAAGCGGCGCGGCGTTCTCACGAAGAACTTCAACATCTGGGTTGACCAGAAGGAGAACGGGTTCATACCTTTGAACCGGTGGGATGAGTGCGGGGCAAGTGATGAAAATCCAATGCCTGACTTGACCGGGAAAGAGTGCTTCGTCGGGGTTGACTTAGCCAAGAAGATCGATCTTACTAGCGTGGCCTTCGAGTTCCCGCTGGATGACGGCAGGTACGCTGTTCTATCGCATTCGTTCATACCGGAAGAAACGCTGCAGGCCAAAACACAAACTGATAATGTGTCTTACGCTCTGTGGGTTGATAAAGGTTGGATAACGACAACTCCAGGCAGTGTTACTGACTATGAGTTTGTTGAGGCGTACATTTTAAAGCAGGCCGAACAAAAGGGCTGGAAAATCAGGGAGGTATGCTGCGACCCGTACAACTCCACTCAATTTGCGATCGGTCTGCAGGACAAAGGGTACGAGGTGGTTGAGATTAGGCAGGGTTATCAGACTCTATCCGGTCCGACCAAAGATTTTAGGGACATGGTGTATTCCCGCAGGATTATTCATGACCGGAACCCTGTCCTTCGTTGGGCCTTGTCGAATGCAGTTGTCAGGCAGGACCACAATGAAAATATCATGTTGGATAAAGATAAATCTACCGAGCGGATCGATCCGGCTGCAGCCGTGATTGACTCGCATGCAAGAGCGATGATCCATACAGAAAAGAAACCATCAATTTACACGCAAAGGGGGATCGAAACCCTGTGAAAGAGAACTCGAATTTGCCTGATTGGAACGACGCTGTCGGCCTGATCGGGCTTTTGATGTTTGGCTGCGGACTCTGGTGGCTCTCGCCACCATGGGCGCTGATTATTGTCGGTGCTATTATCCTCGCTATAAGCGCAATAAGGAGTAGAGGCTAATGGGTTACCTATCTAAAATGTGGAAGGCGCAAGGGTCGTCCACGGGGCAGTGGCCATTTACTAAACAATGGCTGCAGGACCTGTTTATCGGTCGCCAAACACATACGGGCATTCCGTTGTCTGAAGACCGCGCACTGACCTTTACGGCCGTGTATGCATGCGTCCATATCATTGCCCAGACCATTGCGACGCTACCGTTAAACGTGTACAGGACGCTGCCGACAGGAGGAAAAGCTCGCGCGCCGGACCATAGTCTTCACCGCGTGCTGCATAGCGTTGCAAATCCTGAAATGACGAGTTTTAGTTTTCGGGAGACGCTGCAGGGTCACCTCGGTCTATGGGGAAATGCCTATGCCGAGAAGCAATTTAACGGGTATGGCGAAGTGGTCGCACTTTGGCCGCTGCGTCCAGACAGGACGAGACCTTTTCGGGATCCGGATACGAAAGAACTGAAGTATCAAACGACTTTTTCCAATGGTGAGACGGTTACTCTTCCGTTCAAAAACGTATTGCACATCCCGGGATTCGGTTTTGATGGTCTCGTTGGGTACAATCCGATCGATATTGCCGCTCAATCAATTAGTTTGGGACTTGCGGCTGAGGAATTCGGCGCGAGGTTCTTTGGTAATGGCGCCGTAGTTTCCGGGGTCCTAGAGCATCCTGGAACGTTAGGAGAGCCCGGCCGCAAAAATGTTCGCCAATCTTTTAACGAAATGCATCAAGGGTTGAGCAATGCACACCGCTTGATGATCCTCGAAGAGGGTATGAAATACCAGCAAATCGGTATCCCGCCGCAAACAGCACAGTTTCTGGAAACGCGGAAGTTCCAAATCACCGATATTGCGCGTTTTTACCATATTCCACCGCATATGATCGCCGACCTGGAGCGATCAACCAACAACAACATTGAACAGCAGTCGCTCGACTTCGTGAAGAACACAATGCTGCCGTGGTTCACTCGTTGGGAGCAAAGCATGGATATGCGTCTCCTTAATGACACGGAACAAGGTAGGTTGTTCACCAAATTTATGGTGAATGGTTTGCTGCGCGGAGATATTAAAAGCCGCTACGAGGCCTATCACATCGCGAAACTCGATGGATGGATGAATACCGATGACATCCGTGAGCTCGAGGATATGAACCCGATCGGAGGAGATGTCGGCACGAAATACTGGATGCCGACAAACTACACATATGCCGACCAACCAACGCCAAAACCAAGCCCGAAGGGAGGTGAACCAACAAAATGAAGTGGAAAATGAAGAAGATGCAGGCCAAGACTGCTGAAATCATGATTTACGGCGATATCAGCACGTATGATTGGTGGGGTGACGAAGTCACGCCGCAAAAATTCAATGACGAGCTCAAGGCGCTTGGTGATGTGGATGAAATATCAGTCCGAATCAATAGTAATGGTGGCAGCGTGTTCGCGGGCGTGGCGATTCATTCCATGCTTAAACGCCACTCGGCTAAAATTACGGTCTATGTTGACGGCCTTGCAGCTTCAATCGCTTCCGTGATCGCTATGGCTGGGGACGAGATCGTTATGCCAAACGGGTCCATGCTGATGATTCATAATCCTTGGACAATCGCCATGGGCAATGCGAAGGATTTCCGTAAGATGGCCGATGACCTCGACGCGATTTGTAGCAGCATGATGGACATTTATGTCGCCCGTACCGGCATTGATCGCGATGAATTGACTGCTCTTCTTGATGTAGAGACTTGGATGAGTGCTACCCAAGCCGTTGAAAAAGGGTTCGCTACACGTGTAGAAGAGAATTCGCAGCCAATTGCAGCCTCCTTGCGAGAAGGAAAGGCCATCATTAACGGCGTCGAAATGGATTGGAGCAAGTTTAAGAACGCTCCTAAGTTGCCAGAAGCTGAAACAAGTGAGCCTAATCCCGAAACCGCTGCGCTATGGCAGGAAATTAACTCGCTGAAAGCTCAGCTTGCGAATAGATCACAAAATCAACCACCAGCAGTACCAACGCCGCAGCCAAAAGCCGATCTATCTGGATTGGAATTGGAAATGCGGCGGTTATCTTTGATTGACCAAACCATTTAAAGGAGCTGGATAAATTGAACAAACGAGAACAATTGAAAGCAAAAGTGGCTGCTATGATGGCCCTGATCAACGTGGCAAAAGCAGCAAATCGCGTATTTACTGCCGAAGAGGATGCGCAATACGCGGCTTTGGACGGTGAAGTGAAGGCGTTACAGGCTGAGATCGAAGCAGAAGACAAGCAAGCACAGCGTGAGGCTGAAATCGCAGCTTTGAATGCACAGTTCCAATCGCCGGTTCCGACTGCTGCTGCCCGTAATGAGCCCCCGGGCGGCGTAGTTGTTGGCAAAAACCGCGAAGAAGATAAGCCTTGGGCTAGCTTCGGCGAGCAATTACTGGCTGTTAAGAACGCCGCAGCCCCCGGCGGCACGATTGACCCACGTTTAACCACAAAAGCTGCTACAGGACTTTCCGAAGGCGTGCCGTCCGACGGTGGTTTCCTGGTGCAACAAGACTTTACAACGCAATTGCTTCAAAGAGCGTACGATACCGGCGTACTGGCTTCGAAAGCTGAAAGAATCCCAATTAGCACAAATGCAAACGGGCTGAAAATCAACGGTATCGACGAATCTAGTCGAACAAATGGATCGCGCTGGGGTGGTATTCAGGCATACTGGGAGAATGAGGCAGATCAATACACGGCTACGAAGCCTAAGTTCCGCCAAATTGATCTGAATCTGAAAAAATTGATTGGTGCATGCTACGCGACCGATGAACTTCTTCAGGATGCTTCGGCATTGGCCGCTGTTATCTCGCGCGGTTTTGCTGAGGAGTTCGGCTTCAAAATCGACGACGCCATGTTCCGCGGTACCGGTGCAGGCCAACCTCTTGGCATCTTGAATTCTCCGGCACTCGTCACCGTCGTAAAAGAAAACAGCCAACAGGCAGGAACTATTGTCGTTGAGAACATCGTCAAAATGTGGGCAAGAGCATGGGCCCGTTCCCGCGCAAATGCGGCTTGGTACATCAACCAAGACATCGAGCCTCAATTGTATACGATGTCGTTGGTTGTAGGCAGTGGCGGCGTTCCTGTGTACATGCCGGCAAACGGCGTATCCGGATCTCCGTACAGCACTTTATTCGGACGCCCAGTTATTCCGCTCGAGCAATGTGAAACGCTCGGGACGGTTGGGGATATCGTCTTGGCCGACTTTTCTCAATACCTCATCATCGACAAGGGCAGCATGAAATCAGACGTTTCCGTACATGTTCGTTTCTTGTATGACGAGCAGGTGTTCAAATTTACCTATCGAGTTGACGGACAACCGACTTGGAACAAGCCGTTAACGCCTTTCAAAGGTTCGAACACTTTGTCTCCATTTGTCGCTTTGGCCACTCGCTAATAACGGAATATAACAAGCGCCGATTAAGGGCGTTTTTATTTTGCCTTTTTTCGGCGTTGACGTGCTTTGACAAACAATTTACGGGAGGTTTTCCAAATATGAGAGGTTTCAATATTGCTGAAGTTGGCCACGTCGTAAATCTTTTGCCGCCTGTTGATATCACCGGCGGCAAGACTGGTGCTGTTTTTTCGATGGCTAACTACGGGCATGCAACGATCATTGTACAGGTGGGCGTCAGTGCAGCGGCGTTCACGAAGATTATCCTGAATGAGTGTTCCAACTTTGCCGGGGCTGGTGCGGCAGCTATTCCATTCAGCATTTACAAAGAGGAAACAACCCTCGGTGATACACTAAGCGCTCGTGAAGATGTATTGGCCACCGGCTATACACCTTCTGCCAATGACAACATTTTTTATGTGATCGAATTGGATGGAGCAGCTTTGTCGGAAGGCAAGCAATTTGTACAGCTCAGCCTTACGAATGGCGTAAATAGCGTGATTGCGTCGGCCGTTGCTATTTTGAGTGGCTCCCGTTACGCCGGTGATCAAAGCCCGACGGTGATTGCTTAGCTTGACCAATGTACGGGACTGAGCGCGAAAGCTTCAGTCCTTTTCTTTATAACGGAGGTGTGATCTGGTGCAAAACGTAATGTTAACCTCGCGCTACAAGGACTATAAGCCGGGGAGGATGTTGTCCTTAGACGATAAAGAGGCCGCCGGTGTGGTTTCTCAAGGAATCGGTGAGTATGTAACCCCTCTCGATCCAGTCGCAGTCTTCGATAAATCAGAACCAGAATTACCAACTCTCGAAGCCTTCAACGAAATGAAGGCGGAGGCTCAAAAGCAACTACTGACGGAACTGAAAATCGAGGGCGATGCCGGCAATGAAGAAAAGAGGGCGGCACTATATGCTGCCTACCTGCAAAAGTAGGTGATTGAGCATGTCCGGATTGAAGACAATTTCCCCGCCGGCCGTTGAGCCGGTGACACTGGAGGATGTAAAGCCACAGCTTCGAATCGATCCGGACGATACATCCTTTGACGCCACGTTGGCGCCTCTGATCACCGCAGCGCGTGAGTGGTGCGAGGGGTTTCAGAACAGGGCGTACGTGACGCAGACACTTGAAATGGCGCTCGATGAGTGGCCATGCAGAAGCACGATCAAGCTGCCACGTCCGCCGCTCCAATCGGTTATTTCGGTCCAGTACATCGACGAAAACGGGGTAACAACGACCTGGCAACCGGCGAACTACGTGGTTGACGATTTCGCCGAGCCTGCGCGGCTTGTAAAGGTGCATGGTGCGTCTTGGCCGTCGGTGCGATTGGCGTCCGCAAACGGCATCAGGGTTCGTTACACGGCCGGATACGACGATGCTACGAAAGTTCCCAAAACGGTCAAGCAGGCCATCATTTTGCTCGTCAACGCATGGTTTGAGACTCCCGGGTGCGATCCGCCACAAGCGGTTAAGTCGCTGTTATGGATCGATCGCGTGGTGCCGGTATGAAAAAATGTGACAACTTTACGGGCGAGCTCCGGCACAAGGTCACGATTAACCAATTGCAGAGCGTTGACGACGGCGCCGGCGGCAGCGTGGATACTTGGATGCCTGTGGCGACCGTATTTGCGGCTGTAAACCCGCTCAGTGGCCGTGAGCTATTCCAAGCGCAGCAGCTCCAGTCGGAGATCACTCACAAGGTCCGCATGCGGTATCGTGCCGGGATTACGCCGGACATGCGCGTACACTTCGGCAGTCGCATTTTCCTGATCTCTGCTGTGATCAACTGGCAGGAGCGAAACCGGGAACTTGCCCTGATGTGCGTGGAGGTGCAGAATCCATGAGCAAAGTGACGATTCGGGTGAATGGCGTCGAAGTCCTATCTCGAAAGCTCGAAACGCTCAGCGAGGACGCTCGTAAAGCGATCGGCAAGCACGTCCAAAGGTCTGCGTACGCTCTCCGCGGAGCTGAGATCAAGAGGGCGCCCAAAGGCCGGAGGTTTTACGGCAAGGTGAAGGAGCAATTCGGCCATAAACAGCTACCAGGAGCTCTCCGGAAGTCCATTCGGGCCAAGTTCACCCGCGGCAAGCTGTCCGCTGAGATCGGACCAAGGCGGTTTTATGCCCCGTTTGTGGAGTACGGAACCAAGGCCAGCGACGATCCTCGCCATAGATTCTCCACTAAGCCGCAGCCTTTTGTGCAGCCGGCTTGGGAATCGCAGGGGCCAAAGTACGAGGACGGCATGGTCGATGTCATAAATAAAGCAGTCAAAGGGGCTGGATTCAAGTGAAGGCTATAATGCCTACGCAAACGGCACTGTACAACTTCCTCAAAGGCAATGCAACACTGATTTCCAAAGTCAAAGGCGTGTTTGACGAGGTGCCGCAGGACCAAGCATTCCCTTATGTGGTCTTCGGCGAGTTTACGAGTACGCCTTACAAGACCTTTGGCCGAGGCGGCGAGAACGTCGAAGCCGTCATTTGGGTTTGCAGCAGATATAAAGGATTTAAAGAGGCGATCGATATCGGCGGAGTCATTACAGAGCTGCTGGATGGTGATGTGGACACCAAATTGACCATCGCCGGCTATGAGCACGTCATGACGAAGTACAAAAGCGCTCAAACGCAGCGCGATAATGACGGAACGACGCGATATGCGATTTTGACATTCGATATTCTAGTACAAAAACAATAACGGGAGTGATAGCCGATGGCAATTTCGGGTAAAGGCGGCGGGGTATTCCTCGGCGCAGTCAAAGTGGCTGAGGTCACGAACTGGACGCTGGACATTGAGGCAGACATGCTGGATTCGACCACGTTTGACGGTAACGGATGGCGTACATTTATCGCAGGGTTGAAACAGTGGTCCGGATCGCTTGAGGCTAAATGGAAAGTGAATACTGACACAACGGGGCAAAAAGCGCTCCAGGACGCACTCCTAGGTGGTACTGTCTTGTCTTTGAAACTTGATGTGAACGGGACAAACAACTATACCGGTTCGGCTCTGGTTTCCACTGAGAATGTTGAAACGCCTGTCGATGACATCGTTACATCTAACTTCGATATCCAAGGTACCGGGGCTCTGGCTTACGTATGATTACACTCCAATATATCGGCAAAGAAGAGCATGTTGACGAGAGGGGGCGCTTTATTGCGGCCCCCCTTCAGTTTGTGGAGTTTGCGGAAGAGGAAGCAAGTTGGCTTTTGAGGGAGGCGAGTGATAAATGGCAGTTAGCGGAGCTGTCGGAGCAATCTACAAAGCAGCCGGCACGGCAACGGCGTTCAGCCAAAAGCCAATGACCAACGTCGGTGACAACAAGCGGTATTTTGTCACCGACCGTGCCGTTTGTTATTGGGACGATGAGACACCAGTAACCGTGGAAAAGTCCACGAATGGCGGGACGAACTGGACGACCGTAACGACGGGATTTGAGATAGAACATGCCGGCGGATTTGTCGCATTTTCGGCCGACCAAGGCACGGCCATCTTCCGTGTCTCTGGCAAATATTTTACTCCTATACAAATCGGCGGCGGTTTCAGCTGGACACTTGACATCGAACGGGAAATGCACGACGCCACAACATTTGAATCTGGCGGCTGGCGCGAATTTGTTTCTGGCCTCGGCGGTTTTACCGGGTCTTTCGAGAAATATTGGTCAAACGGCGAGATTTTCAGCGAATTGGGGAACGAGCAGCTTATTTTAGTTCTCTATGTTGACGCCGGGCCAAGCAAGAACCGGTACGAGGGATACGGCATCCTTAACACGGATAGCATTGAAACGCCTGTCGATGACCTGGTTTCGGAGGCCATTGATTTTCAAGGCAGCGGAAAAATCTATTATAGGGCGGGGTAACGAATGAGATCGAAGACTGTAACGGTAAACGGAAAACAAATCGTTGTGAAAGAACGCAAATTCAAAGAGTTGCGCGATGAAATATTTCCAAAAGTCTCGGGCATTCTTGAAAATCTCGATCTAAAAGATATCCAGGATGTCTTTCCCCTTTTCCAACAAAAAGCAGCGGAATTTTTTCCGGAGTTGTCCGAAGCTGATGTCGAAGAAGCTTATCCTTCTGAGATCGAAGAATTGATTCAGACATGGATTGACGTAAATTTTTTCGGCGTGAAGAAGCTGATTGCACCGATTCTGTCCTTGACAAAATTGGGCGCGTCGCTTCCGAAAAATGGTTCGTAACCACTTCGATAAACTTGAGCATTGCCTTTGGCTGGCAGCCGAGCGAGTGGCAGGAATTCACGCTCTCCGGCGTTGAGTTGGCCCTTGAGCAGGCTGAAGAAGTGGTCCAGGACAGGAAATACGAGGAAAGTGTAAATCACGCCATGGTCGCGGCTACAATCGTCAATGTGAACAGCGGGAAGAAGAAAAAGCTTAAGGTTACCGACTTTATCGGCGAGCCACCTTGGAAAGAACGGGAAAAGAAGCGGAAGCAGCAAGAACAAGCAGAGGATGACAAGGAAAAATTGCGGCAAATCGCTATGAATAAAGGCCTATCGGCTGATTTCTAACAGACAGGGGGTGAATAGGGAATATGAAAGTGCGGGACTTGTTGATTCGTATCGGCGCGGATCCGGACGACCTGAAGCGTGGACTGGGCAACGCCAAAAAGGAAGTGCAGCGCTTCGGCAAGGATGTTTCAAGCCATATGGACCGGGCTGCGAACTCCATTCGGAACTTGGGAGCAGTGCTGGCATCGGCATTTGCTGTTAACGGCATAAAAGAAGTCGGCTTAAACATGATCAAGCTCGCAATGGATGCCCAGGAGAGTGAAAACAAATTTCAGGTTGTGTTAGGCAACATGGCCGATTCAGCCCGTAAATGGTCAATGGAATTGAGCAAATCCTTAAAAATGAATCAGTATGAAGTAAGAAATAACCTCGCCGGCATGTATTCGATAATCGAATCCCTCGGCTTCGGCGGGGACGCCGCGCTGAACATGTCCAAGGGATTAACTCAACTCACCTATGACCTTTCGTCCTTGCATAACATCGATACGAAGACGGCGTTCGAGAAGCTGCGCTCCGGTATGGTCGGTGAGACGGAGCCGATGATGGCACTAGGTGTGAACTTGCTCGAGACAAACCTGAAGCTCAAGGCTGTTCAAATGGGCTTGATTAAGACGGGCCAAGAAATGACTGAGCAGCAGAAGGTCATCGCCCGATATAACATCATCATGGAGGCTACAAAGAAGGCTCATGGTGATATGGCGCGGACGATTGACTCGCCGGCTAACCAAGCGCGGATTGCCCGGGCGAAATATGCGGAACTATCCGCACAGTTAGCGGATAAACTATTGCCGTCGATTAATAAAATACTGCATGGAATCAACTACCTTTTGGAAAAGTTCCAAAAGCTGCCGGATTCCGTACAAACCAATATTGTTTGGTTTGGCGTGGCCGCTGTCGCCCTTGTTGGCCTGACTGCTGCGCTTGGAGCTGTGTTAGCGGTCCTGCCATTTGCCGTTCAAGGGTTCGGCATGCTTGCTACGGCAGGTAAAGCCGTGGGGGTTGTAGTTGGCAGATTCGGAGTGGTTCTCCGCGGCGTGCTCATGGTGGCCTCAAGATTCTTCCCGCTCATCGCGCTCGGCTCGGCATTGGTGTACATAGGCTCTCAAAGTGAATGGGCCCGGAAAAAGGTTCAATCGCTGTGGGATACTATCAAATCATTCCTTGGCGTCCAAACCGCAAGCGCTGCAGGGGCAGACAGTCAGACGGACGCCGTCGGAGGTTTGACGGAGAGTTACGACGACTACATGAAAGCGATCGGCGGGGTCGGCGACAGCCTGCAGGACGCGAAAAAAGACGCTGACAAGTTCCTTGCATCCTTCGACGAGGTGTACTCTATTCCCGACAAGGCAGGCGGCGATGCGAGTTCCGCTATACCACCAATACCTGCACCACCAACGCCTCCAAGCGGCGGTTCTGGTGGTGGTAGCACGGGTGGCGGCACGGATTGGATACAATCGTTGTTAGATAAGATTAAATTAATACCATCTGTCATCAAAATGCCAACAATCACACCGCCATCCCCTCCTGATGGTGGAGCTGGTGCAGTTGCTACGGCTTGGTTAACATCGCAAAACTTGATTACGGGTGCAGTAAATGCAATAAAAGTGAAGCTTGATGAATTAAAGAAAAAGCTCGATGAATTGAAACCATCAAGTGAGGGCGCCTCAGTCGCGTGGGCCACCATGTTGAGTGACATGCAGACAAACCTCAATGCCTACAGTCCGTACCTGATCTTTGGGCTTGGGTTGTTGGCCTTATCTATGGGTCGCGTAGAAATGGCGGCTCCCATTACTGCTCTTGCATTTTCTTCCATGCTGAATCAAATGCAGGTCGATTTGAACGCCTATCAGCCATACATCTCCTGGGGACTATCTCTGATTGGCTTGTCGATAGTCGGGCTTCACCCGCAAATGAATGACACCAAGGTTAACTTCCAAGAGATGCTTAACAGCATGCAGACTAACCTCAACGGCTACCAACCGTACATTTCGTGGGGATTAGTCCTTCTCGGCCTTTCCATGTTAGCCTTGCATCCACAAATGAGTTTGACCGATTCAAACTTCAAGACGATGCTGGACAACATGCAAAAGAACGTCAACGCCTACCAGCCTTATACTTCGTTTGGGCTGGCCTTGATCGGTTTATCTATCGTTGCTATGGCTAATGACGCAACCAACTCCGAAGTGACATGGACAGCCGCTTGGGTCAAAATAGCGGAGATTGTCGGAGTTAAAACGAGGTCAATCAATGCTGACATAAAATCAACTGAAGATACTTACAGGTCATTGATGAGCGCATTGGGACAGCCCGTTCCGGTGCCACAAACCGCGCCGGTATATGGCCCGGCTTATCCGGGACCATATGTGCCGGAGACGGCTCCTGTCCAAGGACCACCTGTCCCTGCACCATTAGCAGCTAGGAGCGTACCTGTCATTGGCGATTTACTGAAAGCCCTGGATGCTCTTAGCAAAAACCCACTATCCACTTGGGCTGGTCAACATCCGGAGGTTCTAACGCCCGGAGTCGGCAGCGCCGGTAGTGCCATTGGTGCCGGCGGCGCTGCAGCAGCTACTAAAGGGAAGGCTGCAATGCAGGCGCTAAAGGAATATTTCGAAAGCCTCGGTATGGGCGGCGCTGTAACAGGTTTCGCCGGTGGGGGTATCATCGGAAACGATAGCATAGTTCGCGTGGGCGAGCGTGGGAGGCGTGAAGCGATCATTCCGCTTGAGAGCAATGCAATGCAGCCGTTTGCCTCTGCAATCGCTGATTCGATGGGATCAGGTGGTTCTGGTGACTCCGGCGGCGGCAATGGCCGAGAAGTTTATATTGGAGTGGTCGATAAACGCCATTTAAAGGCACTTGAACGAGCGCTAAAAATAGTACGACTCGAAGATGATTCGAGGGGTGGTAATCGATGAGCCTGACGATTAACGGAACGGCGATCAAAACACCAACCAAATTCAGAATCAATCGATATAATTTGACCAAATCGGGACGGGTGTCTTCGGGCAAGATGACAATGGAGATTATCGCGCAGAAAAGAGAGTTCAACCTGGAATACTCCGTCATAAACGGAACTGAGCTGGACAACATTCTCAACCTGATCTTTAACCCCGCAGTCCCTTTCTTCACGCTGGGTTATACGGAAAATGGAGCTGCCAAAACAGCTAGATGTTACGCCGGGGCCATACCATCGGATCTACTGAGGTCTGATATCTGGCAGTGGACGGATATAAAATTTTCTTTGATTGAGCAGTGATTGGCGGAACCTTTTCCAAATGCTGGCGTAATTAATTACACAAAAATTTGGAAAGGGTGTTCGCCCATGAAAAAAGTTTTGAATATTATTTCTGTGGTAGTTATTACCGTAGTGGTTTATTCGTTTATGAGTGAAGACAGTGTGCCAGCAACCGCCAAACCGTTAAACGAGCGTGTGGCAGCTTCGGTGGAGAAAGCAATCGGCAGTAAAACGAATATGGGTGAGAAGAGGATTATCGGGCTTGGCATAGACCAAGGGAATATAGCTATTATGCGATTGCATGGCGACGACAACTTTACCGATAACTTGACGATAAAAAGTATTTGGATTCAAACTAAGGAGGTTCTTCCTGCAATCTTCGAAAACTCCGACGTGCAAAAGGCCGTTATTGAATGGAACCTCGGATTTGTCGACGATTACGGGAAAGTATCCGTGAAGCCGGTTATGCAACTGGCTTTTACAAGGCAAACGGTAGAGAAGATAGAATTTGATACTGTACCGTTTGACAGTATCCCGAAAATAGCTGATGAATATAAGCAAACATGGCGTCCTTAACAGGGCGTTTTTTTATTTCCGCAGGGAAGGAGTAATGCCTAATGGCCGATGTCAACTCCATCATGAGGGCGGACGCCAGGCAGGTGTTCGCCAAGGTCGAAGTCACATTCAATGATTCGTTCATCGACACATCGCTCGCTGCTTCGGCCACACAGAACGGACGATTCACCTTTGTCGATCAGGTCAAGAACGAATACGACACGCCGGATTATAAATATTTTTCCTTGCACAACAATAAACTTGACGGCACGTTCCACCCGCTGCCATCCACTCCGCAAGAAGCTGAGGTTGGATGGTGGGGCACGACGCTTTCCGACGCAAGTGGAGTTGTAAGTCCGGCGCCAATAATCACTATGACTTTCAACGCCCGGGCGATTTATACCTTGAAAGTAGTTGGAGACAGCCTGCTGAATGACTTCCCCGTTGACTTCACATTCAAACTTTACAACGCATCGAATGCTGTGGTCTACACGGAAACCGTAACGGGCAATACGCTGGTTTCTTGGCTGAAAGAGATCCCGGGCGGGATCGGGAACATAACGAAGGTGGAGCTGACCATTACGAGGATCAATAAGGCCGGGTCTGTCCCGAAGGTCCTGGAGTGCTACACGGGCGTCAAAGAAACCTACGACGCTGACCGACTCATCGATATCGACCTCTTAGAGGAACAGGTGTTTGACGATAGCACATTGCCGATTGGAAATGTATCGTCAAACGAGATTGACATTCGCCTGGACAACACGGATAAGCACTTCGACCCGCGGAATTCGTCCTCTCCTTTGTACGGGCAGTTGAAGAAAAATCGGAAGGTGAAGCCGTTCCTTGGCGTCGATCAGAACGGGGATGGCAACATCACCTACTACCCATTAGGAGTATTTTATACAACTGAATGGCGAGCCCCAACGAATGAGATTTATGCAGAGCTAACCGCGCGGGACCGGCTGGAGCTGATGCGACAGAAAGATTTCACGAAGTCCCAAGTCTACATCAATCAGAACCTTTACGACATGGCCGAGATCGTCTTCCAAGACTTCGGGCTAAGCTCCCGGGAGTATTGGATAGATCCCGCTCTAAAATCGATTATCGTGCCTTATATGTGGTTTGACCGCGTGAGCCATAGAGAGGCACTATCTCAGATCGCTGAAGCCGGATTAGCTCGCCTTTACTGTGCTAGAAACGGTATCGTAAGGCTGGAGACTCAAAGGACAACCGGAGCGGCCATTTTCGATTTCAGAGACGACGAAACGATCTTCAACGCGGACTATCCGCTCGCCGGGGGACAAACGACGAACTATGTAGAAGTTGAGTCGCTGCCGCGGGCTCCCGGTCCTGTCGAAACGATCTTACAAAGCAGCGACGTGCTGAGTATTCCTGCTGGCGGAACGCTAAAGCAAGTGTACAAGTTCAATTTCATTCCGTGCGTGAACGTCTCCTCCCCCCTGGTATCTTCAGATGCCGGGGTTTCTGTCGTCTCACATGAGGTATATGCGTGGGGGATGGAGATCACTTATTCAAATGCGAATGCCAGCAGCGCTAACGTCACGGCCGTTACGGTAAGCGGCCAAAAGCTCGATGTTGCTGGTGCATCGGTCGCCACTTCTCAAGACGCGGCGAGCATCGAAGAAAACGGTAAGCTGGTCCAGAACATTTCCAACGATTTCATTCAGACGATCGATCGGGCGCAGCAGATATCGGCGTCCATTCTTGCTGCTTACAAAGACCCTCGCCATGACATCGACATGGATACGCGCGGTCATGTCTCCTTGCAGCTGGGGGACAAAATTACGGCTCCCGGGTTCGATCAGGGGACGACGGCTGAATATTACATTGTCCGGCAAAACGTAAACTGGGACGGTGCGCTGAGCGCTAAGATCAAAGGACTTAAGGCATAAAGGGGTGAACATTAGGCATGAAGTTTTTAGCAAAAAAAGACTGGCAGCCAAAGGATGGCGTATCGAATGATGACATAAACCGCTGGGAAGGCGGGATAGAAGACGCCAACAACGAAAAAGCCTCCACCGTAGCCACGCTCAAGCGCTCGCTGCAAAACTTTCTCGCCACGCAAACGGGGCTAGCGTTTCCGACGTTTTACGGACGTACACTTGTAAACTTGCTCGGCAAGGATGGTGGATGCGAGAGTATAACGCCGTTTACCAGTGTTGGCGGAGGTACCGTGTCGTTATCGACAACGCAGAAAAAGAGCGGAAGCAACTCCTTTAAAATAACTACGAGCAGCAACGCCGGTTATACGTACAAAGATTATACTTATCCGTTAGACACGGCAAAACAATACGTTTTAGCGGGATGGGTTTTCATTGAATCGTACACATCCGGCAATGTCCGGCTAGTCCTCCGGGATGTCGGGACAACCACGGACAGGTATTCGACTACTGCGGACAGCGCAACTGTCGGTTCTTGGCAATTCGTTTACGTAAAGATTCCGACATCTAACACGCTAGTCGGGACGGGGTTCAGGCTCACTATCGGCATGACAGGTGCAACCACTACTGCCGTAGCTTACTTCGATGACATCCGTCTCTATGAACTCTCGTCTACCGACTACAGCGCAATCGGCACAACGTACACAGCAACGACTTCGCCGAGCATTGACGATTTTATCCCTTACGTCGATGGCATCCAGCACGTTGTCAACCCGGCGCTTACAAAGGTTGGGCGCAACCAGTTTCCACCGTTTACCGATCCGGCGTCGTCTTTGCATGCTAATGCGGTTGCGACGGAACCGTATAAATTGACGCTGAATGCGACGGCTGACGGGCAAGTTTCTTTTGTGGATGTGCCTGTTCTTCCTAACACGATTTATTCGATATCCGTGGTCAGAAACGGGAGAATCGTCATCGATGAAAGGGATAGCTCCGGAGCGCCGACAAAATACGCTGTTAACGAGACAAGTAACGCAAACGGTACGATGGTCACCTCTTTCACAACAGCGGCAACGACAGTAAAGCTAAGATTTTATTTTACAAATACGGGCGCTGGCACCTTCACCTTCTCCAACCCTATGATCGTTCTCGGCACGGCAGCAGACCTCCCGCCGAGTTTTGAGCCGCGCGCGGATGACTACGTTTACGGTGTTTCCAACAGCGATGGAAGGCCGCTTATGCTCGCGTCTAACATCGACGGCAGCGTACGTGACTCGCTCTATAGGCGCGATGGCGTATGGTACAAGTTTAAACGCATGCAGCCAGATGAGCCGCTTATCGTCGTATCAAATACAGCCACACTCGCAATTGATGCGGCAGCCAATACTGCAATCATCCAAGACAAAACAAACGGTGATATTTACAAGAGAGTAGCGACATTAAGCGGCTCAGGTAAAGAGTTTACGCAAGGCGGTACGGGAAATCGGACGATTACCTTTAATGCCGGGAATGCTCCGACCGCGGGCGAAGCTAATTATCAAATCTCCAAGCCCGTCGAGGAAATCGTCACTGTCGAGGGCGCGATCACGTTGCAGCAAGGTGGTAATGCGCTGGAGATGGCCGAGGGTGTGATTGTGCGGGAACCAGTTTCGCCGCAACAGGATAGCGTGAGCAAGAATTGGTATATAAACGAAAAGGGTTTGAATGCAAGTATTGCTGATAATCCGTTGAAAAACCGTACGGATAAAATTTTGAAGGTGTACAAAAACGGCACCGAAGATAAAAAGTGGTCGATTTATACGCATTCAAGTAATAAAAACGGAATTGGAATGGCTTATATTTCAAACTCCGACTACGACCAAACCGCCGAGTACACAGTTACCTATTTGGCGCTGGACAAGTACGGGCTAACCGCGAATGTAGTTGACGCAACGCTCGAACACTGGCCTAACGTCGGCTCGGCGGTCGCCGTAAACGCCCGGACGATTGCGGACATGTTTCCGATCCTCGGCGGGTTGCGGGCGTTCATTAACTCTATTTACGCGTCCATACTCAAGCTCGGGACGGACAAGTACGACAAGACTGGCGGCGCATTGACTGGCGTTGTTCAAACTAATATTGGTACAAACCCAAGCGGCGCACCGCATCATATTTTCGCGGCAACAAATGGTTCGAAACGCTTTGCAACCGGCTTAACCGCCAATGAAACAGGCGCGAACACCGGATCAGACTTTGCTATTTGGCGTTATGCTGATGATGGTAATTTTATAGATGAGGGTATGAGGATCGGTAGGGACGATGGTCGGGTGAATGTTCCGGGCGATTTTAACGCAGGTAAAGGTTATTTATGGAACAATGTGTTGATGGCGCGGACACGTGTTAATAACGGCGTACTGGAATATGACACGACAGGATTAGGAGGATGGAGGCCAGTAGGTATGCTTAGAATAGGAGCAAGTAACACAGTACAGGATGATTTACCGACGACAAGATCACTCTCCAACGGTGTCATGCTAGTCGGTAAGATTTTACCCAAAGGTATTGGCGACTTGCTGATAACGGGCGAAATAGCGACAACAAGTGTGCCCGACGGGCGGTTACTTATAATTCAAAAATCGACCGACTTCATTGCTAATCGGGCGAATAATGGTGACGTAGATTGGCGCACACCTATCGGAACCAACATAGGCTTACCGTCCTATTTCACCGACTTTGTTACTGTTATGACCACCTTAGAAAACCAAGCTTTCACGGCATTTTCAGAGACAATCCACACGCGTACAAATGAACCTTTATACTTAGTTCTCACGAATGACAGCGGTGGAACAATACAAATCCGCAACTTACAAATCAAATACGACATTATCGGATAAGGGAGGCGGCGAGCGAATGTACGCCATTTTTTACGACTACATCGGCGGCACCAAAGGCCGCATTCGAGGCTGGAAAGAGCCGGAGGATGACGAGCCGGAATACGAGTTAATGTTTGTTTTGGTGGACGAACTGCCGGAGTTATACCGCGACGGTCACGTTAGCTACGTTGACATTAACACCGGTGAAATCACCTTTGAGCCTATACCGCAGCCGGAGCCGAGCGGAGAGACGCTTCCGGATAAGGTTGACAGGCTGGAGCAGGAAAACGCACAACTGCGGGGCCAAATTGAAGGTGCGAACGCCGAAGTCGCGCGCTTGAACGCCGACTTTACGGCGTTTCTTGAAGAATACTATCTCGGAGGTGCCTAATCTATGGCAGAATTAAAAACTGTACTAATCAACTCTTATACGCGAGGTGTGTATCAACACGGCACGTATGAGCTTAACGAAAACCGTGGCCCGACCGTGCCGAATGTACACCCTACGTACGTCGATGCGGTTATGCAGAATGCCGCGAACACGCTGACGTTGGAGCAGATCGGGGCCGCACTATCCAGAGGCTATATCACCCAGGTCGAGTATGACGCGACGGTTGCGCTGATGCCTGTGCCTGTGCCAGAACCAGAGCCCGAGCCGCCAGCACCTGAGACACCACCCGCCGAATAACTAAACAAAGGAGCTGATATTTGATGCCAGATTTAAATAATTATAGCCACTCGATGTCGATTAATCCGAGTGATGGTAAGATAATGCCCAATATGCAAATCGCGGGCAGTAATGTTGAAGGAACGAGTGGCGCGGCAGCACCCGCAAAAGGTATATTAATTGGCGGGACAGATGGTACAAATTTCAGGACTTTGTATGTTCCGAATAGCATCGGATCTGCGGGTGGTGATGCGTGGTCTATGAGTGTTAGCGGAATGGTCACTAAGTCGGGCATGCTCGCGAATAACGGGGCTACATGGGATAATTGGCGCAACAACACACAGGGTACGCTTTTGGCGAGTGCTCCGAGAACAGCAATAACAGCAAGTCCTGTGCAGACCAACTACAATGCACGGGGTGTTTTAATTCATTTATACGTCTCGGCGGCAAGTGGAACAGGGGGGTTAACTCTGCGGATAGCAGGGTACGATCCGGTTACGGGATTTACTATGTACCTCAACTCGACACCCACGGCCATAACCGCTACAGGTATATCTGGTTATATGCTGTATCCTGGTATTGCTTTGGGTACAACTGTAAATATGAATCAAGTTATTGGTGTAGCGTTGCCTAGGACGTGGAAGGTGGACGTATTTCATGGCGATACATCCTCTTACACGTACTCTGTCGGCTTTTCTCTGATTTTAT
>NZ_BCPS01000099.1:0-36792 GCF_016586185.1 Paenibacillus sp. EPM92 | reverse complement strand
TAACTATTTATGAACGTATATGCATACGAGTACCCAACTACATATCAAATCATTGTAACTGATGGCACGGAACAAAACACTTTATCTTATGACTTTGGAAAAGAACAATCCGTTGAAGTTAGCGCTAACGAGGCTTTGTTGCTTGCCCAAGCAGAAATTAGCAAAGCAGCCGTACCAACGCCAGTCATTCTTTAACTAACGAAGTATCGAATGTTGAATAAGGGGTCATCTACCCAAAGTCGCTGATCCTGATTTGCCTGGCGCGCACATGCCACAAGTTAATACCGCATGGTGGCCGGACGGTAATCCGTGGTTCCAAGCCGCGGAAGAACGCACCGGAGAGTATGTCATCGATATTATTGGTAATTGACAAGCCCCGACCCAATCGGGGTTATTTTTATGGGCAAAAGGAGCGAACAAATGGATCTGACCATACTGACAGCAGCAGTATCCGTCATCGCTGCAATTAGCGGTATTTCGCTCGGCTGGATCGGCCGGGCAAGATCGATTAAGCGAGATACTGAGCAAGAGGCCGGCAAAGATGCGTACTTGCGAGCAGACATGGACTACATCAAGCGCGGTGTGGACGAGGTGCGGCTCGAGCAGCGCGCGCAGGGGCAAAGGTTTGATTTATTGTCGGAACGCGTCACGCGAGTCGAAGAGTCGGCAAAGCAGGCGCATCACCGGCTAAACAGATTAGACGGAGGGAGAGAGTAAGTTATGGAGGATCAAATCTTGCAGCTGGCGGCTCTGGTGGCCGCTTACGTCGGTGTCGTGAAGGGCTTTGGATTAACCGATAAATGGACGCACCTGGTCGCTCTGGTCATTGCGTCCATTTTTGTACTGGTGCCGGATGTTGTGCGAGATAAGATATCGATGATATCCCTCGTCGGGCTGACAGCAAGCGGGGCTTATCAGTACGTCAAAAAGCGGGACGGTGAGAGTAAATGACTTTTAAGCAAAAATACGAGATAACCCCCCGCTATCTCACGGGTCCGAGCCAGCGACGGCCGAAGGCGCCGTTAGCCCGCTGCCGATTCATGGTCGCCCACGATACCGGCAATCCCGGATCGACGGCAGCAGGTAACGTCTCATACTACGAGCGGACGCACGCGGACATGGAGCAATCGGCGCACCTGTTTGTGGATGATAAGCAGATCATCGAGTGTGTACCGTTCCTGACCGGACCGGCTGAGAAGGCATGGCACGTCGTGTACAACGTAACGACGGACAACGTACGCTACGGCGTTGATGCGAACGATGCGGCAGGCGGGGTGGAGCTTTGTTACGGTGGATCGATCGACCTGCAGGAGGCGTACAAGCGGTTCGTATGGGTCATGGCTTACAGCTGCTACAGATACGGTTTAAACCCGGCCACGGACATTACGGGGCATTATATCCTCGATCCGGCGCGCCGCACCGATCCGCAGAATGCTCTCCGGTTGCTAAACAAGACGTTCGATGACTTTGTGGCTGATGTGGCTAAGGAATATGCAGATTGTAAGGAGGATGAGCCCGTGCTTAATAAAGAAGTTGCAAACAACATCATATCGTCGTACCTGTCGCCTGAATGGTTCAAGTGCGATGAGCAGCGGACGAAAGCGCAGCAAGATGGTCGTGCCGCGGACGCTGAAGCATGGCGCAAGTTGCGTGATTATCAGAAGTATTTGGCGGACGAACTGCGGAAAGCATCGGGACAAGCAGTGGAATGAAGAAATCCCCGCCGTGTGGCTGGTCGGGCTATTTTATTTTTAAAAGAACAAATCTATGTAAAGGCCAGCCATGCACGGCCAGCTCGTGGCGGAATTCCGCGACCATCGCCCTTTCGGGCTAGGTTTCGTCCGCTTCCGCTGCGGACTCGTCAGGCGGCCCCAAACTCCTCATCGAGATACTTGTTGACATAAGCCGCCTCGTCCTCCAAGTCATAATCACCTACGCGGCCAAGAACCGCTTCAACCGCATCGGAGCCGTGCTCTTCCCGGAGTTGTGCGAGACGATCATCTAGTGCTTGTTTATCGGCGACAACTTTTGCCCACCAATTAAAGGTGTCTTGGTCGCACACATAAACGTTGAGGTCAGCATCGTAAGTAAACTGCCCATCGTTTAACGCGCCATAGTTGCCGATCAGATCGACCACCCAATTTACGCCGTTTTTCATTAATTCGAGGGATTGTGCAGCGCGTGTTTCTTTGATAAGAATATTCATGTTTATCATCCTTTCGCCTCATCCGCTATCTGCGGCTTGTTGGTTTGAGCCATCCCTTGTTGTTGATTTCATTATAACATACAAACAATAACATGTAAATAATTATATGAAATATATTATTGCTGTTATCGCATTCTTTTATTTTTGGCATACTGTTCCAAGTCGTCACGTAAATATAGCCTTGTCTTGCGCACGTCCCCAAACTCTATAAAAGGCAGGATACGTCCAGTCGCGACCGACTGGTTAAAGCCTGAGGTGGACTGGCCCGTTATTGCCCGAGCCTCGTCCTGCATTACAAGGTTGTCCTGTATCCAGCGCTTGATATCCTCTTTATTCATCGTTGTCATCCTCCAGAGTTTTGATGTAGGGTTCATGGTATTCCATTTCCAACCGCTTTCTAGCGGCGATTGCGTCAGCCAACTCTTTAAAGGGCCCTGCAAACTTACGCATTCCTTTGACTGTTATGTTAGCCTCGTAATACTCTCTGCTTTTTCTCACCCGCTTGTATACACCTTTATGTCCGGTGCTGCTATCGGATCTAACTTTTTTGGTAAGCAGCGGGATCGCAACGCCATCTACTGACATTTCGTCTAATAGGGTACTTCTAGCTGTTGCAATTTGTTCTGATCTCGCACATCCGCAGGATGTAATTTCACCGCGCCTCAAAAGTGTTGCACTGGCTTTTACATCGTTGTTGCCGCATTTACATTCACAGCGCCAAAGCGCACTGCCGGTTTTTGTTATCCCAGATCTCTCAATCACTTTTAACCAACCAAACGTTTGATTGGTTAAGTCAAGGGCATTTTTTGGCGATTTCTTCCGAAGGCAGCCGCATGACTTTTTTCTACCACCAAGCAGCTGGCTTTTGGTCGCCGTTGTGTAAGCACCGCAATCACATTTGCACGACCAGGCTTCCTCGTTGTATATCTTTTCTGCGAGCTTCTCGATGGTGACCAGAAGCTCAAAACGCTGATCCGGATTAATCATTACGCCACCCATTTAAGCAGGCCGCGTTTGATCTCAAGCGTTGCTTTACCTGCAAAATCCAACTCAGTCATACCAAGAGAGATGCGGTACAAGTTCGCTGCTTTTCCTGTTGCCTTGTTTGTACCCGTTTGGTAAGGCGTGAGTACATGGCGTTTGGTGTAGAGTTTGCCAAATCGGTTGCGGTCTTGCGTGTAGTAAGCGATCTCGACATCGGCGTTAGTGCCAAAGTACAGCATACCGTTGAGTTTTTGTACAACCACAAATCCAAAATGGTTAGCGTTTTTTACTTCAGACCATGCTTGGCGGAGCGCAGCTGCCAAATATTCACGAATTTTACCGCCGTACTTTACTACTGCTGCTCTTGCAATCTCCCAAGCTCTTGTCATTACGTTTTTCATTATCATCCGCTCCCTTTTGTTTATACACACATTATAACATGTAATTATTTATAGGTAAATAGATGCATAACAGATTTTCGGATATTGAAAAAATGAGTGGGAATGGGTGAGTTTTGCGGATATTGTGAGTGTTATCGTATAAGAATTTTAGAATGAGCAATACTACGTCCAAAACCTTAGGGGGCACGTGTCTGACAGCGGACTGAAAGTAACTGTCTGACAGCCGAGTAGGACACGCATTAAGTACAAGCCGCGGCGCATACGCTGATATTAAGCGATCGCGCTTACGCGTTCGCAAGCGGGGAGCGATGGGGGCCCGAAGCTTAATATCTGATACAAGCGTTCCGACGGCGGAGCGCTTTTTTTATTACCAAAAATCTGAGATGCGTACGTCGTAACCTCTCCCACGAAGGTAACTAATAACCGTTAATACGGTTTCTTCATAAGGACTATATTTCGGATCGTTACAAAGTCTTGTCGCAGTGTTTTTGCTTACAGGCAGTTCCCCTTGTTTTATCCCCTCTCGATCCAACCATTTCCCAAACTTAGTTCTTCTTTTCCCTAAACCAAAATCCATAAGACATCTCCACCTTTCTATAAAAACAAGGGTGGACAATCTTCGAAAAAATTATTCCCTGATATAAAAAACTGTGGGAATAATGGACAAACGGCGCCCCGTATGCTGTATCAGAAACGTCAAACGGAGGTGCGACAGATGGCAGACAATAGGATCTCGTTTCGTTTACGTAAGGTGGATGGCGACTTACTCGAGGCGACGAAGGATCTATCAAGCGACCGAATTTCCGATCTAGCCCGCGACGGGCTCCGGCTTATTCTCGGCATAAAAACGACTAAGCGCGTGGAGGTAACGGAGCGCCCGATCAGCGTCACACAGGCGTCGGACATTCGGCGGACGGAAGTCATACCGCAGCAGCGGACGATACCGGGGAAGCCTGCTGTGTTCGTCCCGGGTCAGCAGCGGAGATAAGGAGGCGGGGATGATGGGATTCGATATCGCTGGTGCCGTGGCGCTGTTTGTGAAATATGCGCCGTACATTATCGGGATCAAGATTTGCACGTCTGCTGTAGACGTTGCCACCACGTACGTTAAGCACAGAATAACGAAAGGGTGATCCGGCGTGGATCAAACTAAGTGTTACATCATCGATTTGCGGGAGATGCGCCAGGATGCCGTCCGCAAGCTCCTAAGCCGAGGAACGTTCGTCCGGTGTGCCGGCTTAACTTTCGTGCTGCTGGCTGGTCTGCCGGACGTGTCGTTCGCCGCCAGTGGTACCGGAATCGACGAAGGTGCCAACAAAATATACAGGAAGCTTCTTAACGTCGGGAAATGGGTGATCATCATAAAGGGCGGAATAGAGACGATAAAAAACGTTTCCGAAGGGGATTTTGGGACCGCCAAAAAGAACTTCCTCGGGTACATGATCACCTACGCCATACTATGGGCGCTGCCGTGGGGCATGAAGCAGATCGACGAATTGTTTTCCGAGTTGGATACGTGAGGTGAGCGCCATGTTTACGCAACTACGATTCGAATTGACCCCGCGAATTACGGCTGACTTCGGAGCTATCGATTCGGTCCATAAAACGCCGCACACGGGCGTCGACGTCGGGATCCCGATCGGCACGCCGCTATATGCCCCGGAGGGCGGCATCGTCTCGCGCGTCGTCGATTATGGTGACTCATCGCTCGGCAAAGGCGTGTTCGTCCGGACGCGGGACGGTCACCAATATATCCTCGGCCATTTGTCGGAGGTAAAGGTGCATGAGGGTGAGCGTGTCCATGCAGGCGACCTGCTGGCATTGTCCGGGAACACCGGCAACAGCACGGGGCCGCACATACACTTCGGTTTGCTCAATAAGGCGGGCGCTTTCGTCGATCCTGCGGCGGCTCCGGTCGCCGATAACGGCCACCTCGGCATACTTGGCAAGGTGCTTGAAAAGTCGTGGAATAACGCGCACGATTCCGTCAGGGAGCACACACGGTCCATCGCGTACGATACGGCCATCGGCTTCTTCCAGGGAGTCGGCGATCTCCTCGTTGACCTATCGTATTCGATTGCGCTGATTGGCGGCGGGCTGGCGATCATCCTGCACGTGGCCGGGTGGGATAAGGGCGCGAGGTGGGCCGGGATGCTGACGGTGGGGTACGTATTGATCAAATATTTGGCGGTGGGGTGATTTAAGTGAACGTGATAAGTCTCCGCGAAGCTATCCGCATCGTCCGGCCGGAATACGTCTTCCTGCGCCTGAAACCAAACAACTCGATTCGAAATCAGAGTACGCATAAGCTGGCGCGGACCATTGCGAGCCTGTATAAAAACGTTCTCGAGAACGTCAAGAAGGAGGAGATGAGGGCGGCTCGCGTGCTCGGCCGGCAGTTCTTTGTCCCGACACGCCTTTCCTACGAAGTCCCAAGCAAGGTCTCCTACTTTATCTACCTCGAAAAGAAG
Organism: Paenibacillus sp. EPM92; assembly: GCF_016586185.1. Lineage (NCBI taxonomy): Bacteria > Bacillati > Bacillota > Bacilli > Caryophanales > Paenibacillaceae > Paenibacillus > Paenibacillus sp. EPM92. The sequence continues at coordinate 30,730 of NZ_BCPS01000099.1, read as the reverse complement.
CGAGTCGAATTTTACTTTATCGCGCCTCGGTCGCAGTTGAGCCTTATCAAGGAGAAGATCGGCGACGTCTGGTCTTCGGTAACCGTCGAGGAGGTCGCGGAGTTGCCGGGGTTTGATAAGGAGGCGACGAGGTATCAGATGACTTACGCAAAAGAAGATGCGCTCAGCCTCGCTGTCGACCGGAGGAGCAACGACCTGTTGAATTCTACCTTGAACGTGATCGACGTCATGGAAGATGGCGACCGTGCCGGCCTATTCTTCAATTTCATTCCGACGTCACAGTTTACATGGCGTAGCACTTACAAAAGCACCCTCGATAAGGTCCGGAGCAACATTCCAGTTGATCGTGATAAGACGGGCGCAAGCTACCTCTTTAAACGCGCTATTGCACTGCTGGCAAGCACGCTGGACCTATTTACAGGTGCACTATCGGATAAGCCGGCAAAACCAGCCGGGAACTCCTTAGAAGCAGTCCTAGAACGTCTGAACGGGGGCAAGAAGATAAGCGAGAGCACCCAGCGGAAAGCGGGCGCTGCCGTCCTAAATACGCAAATCCTTGTCATGAGCCAAAGCGCGGACGCCCTCCGGCAGCGGAACAATGCGCGCAGTTTAGCGCAAGCTTTTGACACGGTCTCGGAAGACAATGCGCTGGTACCGCGGCCGTACCGCAAATCATTCAAGTATACCGACTACTCGCTTCCGGCAGCAGCGGTGAATAAGGTCGGCGACGAAGAGTGCCAGTCCTTCCTTGCGCTGGCCGGGCGCGACGTGCTCGAACGGTTCAATTTTATCGAGAAGGTAGAGACACAGGAGACGGAGGTGCCGGAGGACCTGCGGAAGGGAACGATGCGGATCGGCGTGAATGTTTTCCGGGGTAAGGAGCAACCGGCATACTTGAGTAACGACAGCGAATATAAGAACCTAACGCTCGTCCTGGTAGGGCCGACGCGCGCCGGCAAGTCAACGCTAATCGGGAACCTTTCATACGACGCAATTAAAGCCGGCGAGTGCGTTGTGATCTTCGACTACATCAGCAGCTGCCAGTTGAGTTCCGAGGTATCCGCACTGTTCCCGCGGGATAAGACGTTGGCGATAGACTGTAGCGACCCGCGGACACTGCAGGGGCTCGGATATAACGAGGTAGGCGTAAGCGCTGATCCATGGCTCCAGTACGACAATGCAAAGAAGCAGACGACGCAGCTTATGACGCTCGTAAATTCGATCAACTCCGATGATACTCGCTTGAGCGCCAAGATGGAACGGTACTTGACCAGCGCAAGCCTCGTCGTATTCGTCTGCGGCGGAAGCATACGGGACGTGTTCAGCGTGCTTCAGGATCACAAGGAACGGCATCGGTTTATCGAACTGGTGCCGAAAAGCCAAGAGGAGAACCTCGCCGATTACATGGCAAATCTGTACGAACTGGACGACTACGAGGAGACGAAGAAACACGGCCGTGTGCTTGTCGGGACGAAAGACCATCTCATCACGGGTGTCATCGACCGCTTGAATAAGCTGAAAGCGAACACGTACATGGAGGCGATGTTAAAGCGGTCGACGGCCGGGAATATCGATTTGGTCAAAGAGATGCAGAAGAACCAGCTCATCTGCCTGCGCATGCCGGAGACCATGTTCAGCACGGACGGCGAACGGGACGTGTATACGACGTATTGGATAACAAAACTCTGGCTTGCGCTGCAGATCCGGGAGCAGCGTGCCGGTGGCGATCGGAGTAAGCTGACAAAGGTGAATATCGTGTTTGACGAGCTTTACCAAGTGGAGAACACGCAAAAGTTCCTTTCCGACAAGCTTAGTCGTCTCGCAAAATTCGGCGCCAAGCCGATTATCAGCTGCCACTACATCAACCAAATCGGGCACATCCGGGCAGAGCTCAGAAGCGCGAATGCCTCGTACATGTTGATCAGCGGCTGTGACAAAAAGAATTACGACGAGCTGAAGGATGAGTTATATCCTTTCGTAGTCGAAGACCTGCTTAACCTACCGCGTCACAACAGCATGAACCTCATCAAAAGCGCGGATGGCTACGCGCGGTTTATCACTCAGTTGCCTGAGCCGGTATCATGGATTAATGTGTATTGGAGGAATGAAGATGGGAAAGAGTTCAGGAGAAGGGCAGATTCGCCCACTGAGACGATACGCATATTGGGCGAATTGAAGACGCAAGGGCGAGAGGTTAGCAGGGTTGTAACTGTGGATGGGACGTTTAGCGCAGAAGAATGGAAAAGCTCCGAGGATATTTAAGCCCGGAGCTCTTTTCTTATCATCAAAGTGACCCAGACAATCTTTAGATCGTACAAGATGTGAAAGATGATCGGCAGCAGCAGACTGCCGCTGTTAATGTATAACCAGCTGAGTGCAAACCCGAACAGCATTGTGTCCCAAATGGCCGACTTGCCCTGCTGGTAGTGTCCAATACCGAATAGGACATTCGTGATGATGAAGCTCGACAGGGCCGTAAATCCCCATTGCCCTTGAAAGTAGGAATATAAGTACCCCCGGAATATAATCTCCTCAGAAATGCCAACGACAAAGGCCAGCACCGCAAACATGATGAGACTCTTTTTGGAGCGCGGGAGCATGTATTCTTTGTTCCGATACTCCTCCGCGATGGCTGACCGCATGCGCTGGCTGTACAAAGTCAAAATAGTCGGGACAATTAGCATGAATAGTTGGTACGTCACAATTGACCATAAGATGTAGTTAATGATTTTTGGGACGGTGAACGTGGCTGCAGGATAAAACATGGAGGCGAACGGCTGAACCATGAGGACGAGAACGGTCGCTAAGATGTACCAGAGATAGATCCTCAAGTATGCCGACTCTTTGGTTTTGTCTGCTATGTTGGCCTTTAATTTCTTCACTTCAAAAATGCTAATTACAGGCATTAAAATCAAGATGAATGCAACGACTAAATGCGGCATTTATCCACGTCCTTATTAGATATTGACGACCGCTATCGGTCATGCTATTATCATACATGAATGACCGCTATCGGTCAAATATAATGTTAGTCAGGGGGCTCAAACTTTGAAGATTAAGAGGATCGAAGAGCTCGTAATGGGGACAGAGAAGGCAGCGGAATTGTGGGGGCTCTCGCAAGATCATATTAAAAAGCTTTGCCGTGAGGGAAAGTGTGAGGCGTTCCGGATCGGGAACACATGGATTTTGTTGAAGGACCAGCCGAATCCGAGGAGAATAAAACAGAGTGCAGAGGATGAGTGACGATGTTCGGAACATTATTGGTTGAGTTTATACTGACAATGGTTTTATTTATTTCACTATTCATACTTAATTTTATTATTTTTAAGATACCTGTTAAGGACAATGACAAGCAGATTGTGCTCATATCTTTAGTCGTCGGGTCCGTTAATTATTACTTTAAGTTCATTGTGAATTCGCCGTTTTTCATGCTGTATCAGGTGATAGTGACCATAATCATGCTTATCATCGTCAGACGGTATCCACTCTTATATTCTTTCATTGTTACAGTGACAGGCTCCTTAGCTGTATCGCTAATCGATACCATTGTCACTGTTGTGTCGATTAGAACTTTTAGCTCAATTGAACTCTTGGGCAAAAACCCCATTCACTTCGCAATCGCCCACCTAATAACGTCGGTGCTTTGTCTTCTAGTAGCTTACGTGTTGCACAAGAAAAATCGCGGATTTTCCTTCGTGAACAGAAGATTCTCAGGCAAGCACTCCCTGAAAACCATAAATTTTATTTGGGCATTCCTACTTCTTTGTGGATTAATGGCTCTACAGTTTACTAACAAATTCGATGATGATTCGTTTCACTTATACATAATTATTTTTGTAGGGGCATCCCTTGCGGCCAGCATTATTTACGCTTATATTCAGAATAAAAAGGTACTCAAGGATCGTAACTGGAAGGGCTGAAAATATTGGGAAAAGTCGATCAACTGGCAGGATATATTGCTGAAGCTATACATAAAAACTACCCAGAATCATCATCGGTAGATGTCCTCAAATATGCTCTGATTTCCCTGCTTAATACCGCGATCACCATCATGTTAGTTTTATCCTTGGCTTTGCTAACGGGGCGTTTATTGCCTGGACTATTGGCGGTTGTTGCCTTCCCCACACTTCGCTATATAAGCGGTGGTCTGCATCTTAAATCACCTAACCTTTGCAATGTATTTACTGCACTTTTCATGTTAATTGCCATATACGTACCAATTGAATATTGGTATACTGGTTTTGTGACAAATGTACTAGCTGTCGTCGTTTTGTTGCTAAACGCTCCTAGTGGAATAAAGCGGAGTACCGTAGACCCAAAGACATACCCTGTCCTAAAATTCGCCGCCGTTGGTATCGTTTCTTTAAACTTTTTATTCCAGTCTAATGTGCTGGCCGTGGTGTTTTTATTTCAAGCACTTACGACCACTCACATATTTCAAAAATTGGTTGATTACATCGAATCAAAGGTGGTGAGACTCTAGGATGAAGAAATTCGTTTCCAAACTTGCTGATCGCGCGCTGACTAAATTTGCAAAGTTTCAAGCAAGGGGAGGCTGCTACTTCGGCTGCCATGCACCTGAAGCCCCGGCAGAACTGTTCAGTAAATAATAAGGACTTAATCCAAAAGCGGCCCCATTCTCGGAGGCCGCTTTTACTATGCTCTTTATTATGCCTGTTGCGATTTCGACCTCATGAACCCGAGGAATGTTTCGGCAACCTCTTTAAAATAAAATCGTTTGACACTCTCGACCCTCTCGTAATTCGCCAAGTCGGTTTTATTTAGTGCAAGCCCGAAGCCCATATGCGACTTGTGCTGCTTAATAAGCAGATAAAGCGTCGTTTCCTGCGTTTCGATGTCGACGTTGCAGTTTAATAATATAGCGGGTGTTTGGTTGAACATCATATATATTCCGCAAATTTCATCGCCGATGGGCTTGGTGTCAAAAATAATACCGAGGTGTGTTGCGGCTTTGTACGGGCATCTTTCCCCAACTTGGGTATAAAGTTCTTCGAGATGGTCATCGATGTTCAAACGAATCACTCCGATCGTTGTTTGGTATAATTTTAGTATTAGGCCATGCCCGGCAATGATTTTTTAGTAAACAAAGGAATCTGCTGTTTCGATGCTGCTTTAGTTACTTCCTCAATCGGCTTGATCCCGTATTCTGGGATGAGCTCCTTCAGGTGGTCCTTATGGACATTCGCAACCGATCCGTAAAAACTCTTATCTGTAGGGTTATCCTCAAAATAGATTCGGCCGCGGAATTCGTCGTACACCTTCGCATGTTCCATACATACAACGTTTGTAGAGTCGAACGATCGGAAGCCGTACGGAAACCAAGCTTCTTCAAGCTCGTCCTGAGTGCGGACAAAACGATACTGCTTGCCCGTTTTTATGGACCGCAACAAGATCCCTCTCTTGTCGCTCGACGTCTTGCATATTTCGTTTCTATCGATCTCCACGACCTCGCCGGTTTCAACGTCTACTACCGGCAAAAGGTGTACATATACTACCTTCACATCTTCGGACATACCACACTAGCCTCCTGTCCGCATTAACATACTAATGCTAAAATTGTCAATCAAATTATTTCCGGATATTCTCTTGACTTTGTTCGCATCTTGTTCGCTTTTGCTTTCCGGCACGTAACGGTAAAATAAAACCTGATAAATTACAGATGCTCCAGACCTCTTAGCGACAAAGGTGGCCGCCTTATTCGCTAACGTTTGGAGTTTTTTTATTCTGCTCTTTGATAATCACCCCCTCAAAATGGTACGATTACCCATGTAAGACTTAACCAAATGGAGGCAACTAACCCTATGGCGTTACGCTATAAGTTGGGGCGTTGCAACCTGTCTGAAATTTGGAAGGAGATCGGGTGGACAAACCAAGACTTCGCTGATGCGCTGGACATTAGTAGGCAGTACGCTTCCGACTTGGCTAAAGGGAAAAAGAAGCTCGGGACTGCTATGCTATTCAGCGCTGCGGATGCAATGGGTGTCGATCCAAGAAGAATTTACGAGCTCGTTCCAGTTAAAAAATCAGACCGTAGGAAGCGACGACAATCAACGGAGAGTACCGATTAACGGTCTCTTCTGGGATGGTTGTCATCCTTTTTGGGTACAAAGTGATTAAAATAATTTCCCTACAGCACCCGTAGACATTTGGGCATTGTGGGAATCATTATATCACGGTCAACTTTTTTTGTGACATATGTCTAAATTCATAAATGAATTTTTAGGAGAATCGACATTTTTTGTCGAAAAATCACTTGTCATTCTTCTTGTTTTCTGCATCTTTGCTGAATACATACCCCATAAACTCCCGCACGTGACCCAACTGCTCATCTGAAATGCTCCCTTTTGCACGGATCATAGCTTCGGTTTCTTTAAGGAACTGCTCGATGGATGCCTCTTCCTCAGATTTAACCTTAGTCTTATCAAAATAGTACTTTTCTGCATTTTCTCGGCCATATAAATAGTCTATTGTAACGTTGAATAGGTCGGCGATTTTTATTAAAACCTGTCGACTAGGGAATGCTTCCCCGTTTTGATACTTAGAAATACTGACCCTGCTTACCCCAAGAATTTCGGCTAGATCAGGCTGAGACATATTCCTTTTAATCATTAAATCTTTAAGTATTTCGCTAAATTCGACCACTTTATACCCACTCCTTGGAAAAAATAATTCCAGTAACTGAAAATTAATGTTGCGTACTTGATGGTTACATGTTAATATACGGACATAGCAAACAAGCTACACCAGTCTACAAAACATAATGCGTAACAACATGATGAAGTTGGTTGCAATTTATATTCACTGTAAGTAACTATTGTCTACACGATTATTATACAGTGTAACCAATAGTTACGCAAGGGTAAAGTTTTCTGACGACGTCAGAAGTTTATTTGCTATGCCCTGAATGTTCTTGACGGTTACATTGATGTAACTATTTATTAATAAAAGGTGGTGATTCCGTGAAAATACAGCTGAAAAACTTAGATCAATTCAACGAAATCTTGATCAGAAAGGGGTTGTCAAAGGCAGCATACAGCGAGGAAGTTGGGATTACTCGCTCCGCAGGAACAAGGCTATGCAATGGGCAGACTCTTTACTTTTCACCAGCTCTTGCGGTTAAAACCGCTGAAAAGCTGAATGTAGAGTTTGACGATCTGTTCGTAATCGTCAAGGCAGAGGAAAAGGAGGTGACCAAGAAATGAATAAGCCCTACATGGAAACGCTGATCGGCGCCTTAAGGCACGAAGTCAAAGAGGGTTTAGATTCAGACGTAAGCTCCGAAGCAATAAACGACCTTCTTTCAGACCTTGTAGCAAATGCAATCATACTTGATAAAGAGAATCTGGAAATGGTTTACGTTCTGATGCTAGTGCTGAATTCATTTTTGAAAGAAAAGAGGGGAATCAAATGAAACTCGTATTCATCGAAAACAATCGTCCAGTCACGGACAGCCTGACGGTAGCTGGGACATTTGGAAAAGAACATCGTCGTGTACTGCAAGATATCCGAGAGTTGGAATGCAGCGAAGAGTTTCGACTGCACAATTTCGTGCAGTCCTCATACACCAACGATCAGAACCGCGAAATGCCGCGTTACCTCATCACCCAAGACGGATTCGCCTTCCTCGTAATGGGCTACACCGGAAAAGAAGCAGCTCGATTCAAGGAAATGTACATCAATGAATTTAACCGGATGCGCGAGCTTTATCAAAATCAATTTCCTGTTGGATTAAGTAAAGAAATGCAAGCGATCTTTATGCTGGACAAACGGACGCAAGAATTTGAATCAAGAATTGAAAAGCTTGAACACAATATCACCATTGATTACGGACAACAGAACGACCTTCAGGTCATAACTAATCAAAGCATCGTAAGTTTACTGGGAGGTAAAGAAAGTCCTGCATATCAAAACAGCAAGCTCCGTGGCGAAGCATATTCAGCTATCTGGCGTGATTTTAAGGGATACTTCAACATCAATTCTTATAAAAACACCTTGGTGAAAGATTTCGATAAAGCAAAGCAATATCTTTATGAATGGTCTCCACAAGGAAAGTTGTTAAGGGACATCGAGAGAGCAAATGGACAAATCCAATTTGAGTGAAGAGGTGACCGCACATGAAACAACCGGTCTATAAATTCTTCTACACCGTAGACAACCGCATCAAAGCGGTCCGCGTGACGGAAGAAGAGCCTGCTGAAGAAAGCGGCGCCTGGTTTATCGTCGCTGCGGGAGCTGCCTGCGTCATCTGGTGGTTCCTATGGTAGCCGTCATCGTTGGCCTGATCGTCGTGTTCATCGTTTGGTTCGTGGTAGAGCTGTACAATGCACCCCTAATTGATGAGGAGGAATGAGAGTATGATAGCCATCCATCCAGTACATCGGAAGTTAGCGGAAATTGTGTTTATGAACACTGACAAGAATGGGAACCTGCTCCTTGGGAACGCAGAACTGCAACTGATCCTTAAGGAGCTCCGCAAAAACATGGAGCTTGTTTATCGGAATGATTCACTAAAAGAGTTGTCTTTTGTGGCCTATCAGATGGGCGACATGGAGTGGGTACAAGAAATCTCGAAGCAATTAGAAGAGCTCGAAGCACAATGCATATGAAGGAGGTGAAAACCCAAATGGATACATCTTATACCGAAGTGGTGAACATGCTGTCATCTAAAACTGCTGGTACGAAAAGTGGGGCCATGTACGCAATTCTGAGCAGGGATGAGCTACAAAATACGATGATCGCCATCGATGATCTGAACCAGCGGATCGAGGCGCTAGAACGAGAAAACACCCTGCTGAGCTTGTTCGGCAACTACGGGCAGGTGACCAGATGAAATGGGCTTCCATCAAAGAGGATGTGCTGAGTGTGGCTGCGCTGTTCGGTCTAATTTTGATCCTTCCATTTCTGGTGCTGTTCCTAAAGTAGGCCCACGACAAGCATTCGGCATCCGGCTTACAGCTCTGAGAGAGTCTCGCAGCCTAACGCAGTACCAACTTGCTGATAAAACCGGATTAACGCGAGCATCTCTATCCCATTACGAAAAAGCCCGTAGGGAGCCGGATATCGAAACTTTGGTCAAGTTGGCCGATTTCTTCAAAGTCAGTTTGGATGAATTGGTTGGTCGATAATAGCTGTAAAAATCAAAAAAAATGTGGTGGTGATACTGGAATGACTGTAAAGCTTACCGAAGCTCAAAAAGTGCTTGTCGAGCAGAATTACCCTTTGGCAGTCCATTTTGCCAATCAGTACCTTTGGACAGGCGCGAACCGGGATGAATTATTGAGCATCTGCGGCTTTGCCTTATGCAAGGCAGCTAAGTATTTCAGAGAAGATAAGGGCGTAAAGTTTTCAACGTTTGCTGGTCACGTCATAAAGATGCAAATATTCTCGGATCTCGGTAGAGATAAACAGGTTAAATTTTCAAAGGCGCACGGAAGGGTACGATCATTAGACGAGCCAACAACCGACGAAGGCGACAATTCCTTGACGGTTATGGACATGGTCAAAGGAAACGGGCATCAAGCTTTTGATACGGCCGAAGCGCTGTTGGATGCTGGACAGGAATTGCTAGGAACGAAGCGAGGTAAAGCCGGGTTACTTTATCACGTTTATGGGTATGGACAAGATGAAATCGCCGAGCTTCTGGGCGTAGCTCAATCTCACATATCAAGAATGATTCGGAAGCCTCTGAAAGGAGGCACAGCCGTTTGATAATCAAAATCTGTGGCACATACTTAAACCCAGATCAGCGCAGGCAGTTTTACGGACAAAAGAAAAGCACCCGTCGGCCAGGACGGATGCGGGGCGAGAAAAGCCTTTTCCAAACAATTCTCTACGCAATTTTACATAAGAATGAGCGCTGAAGCAAGGGGAGGGTGCTTGTGGAAGGAATCACAAATCATCAAGCAAACGTGCTGCAATTCATTAAGTCATTTCAAGAATGGAATGGACGTAGCCCAATGATCAAGGAAATCATAGCAGGCTCAGATATTATTCACGAATCTCAGGTGCGAGCTGTTGTGCATTCTCTTATAACCAAGGGCTACGTCATTAAGGAAAGCAGAGGGGTGTACGCCGCGCTTCCTACGGAGGCCGAGCAGCGGATGGACGACAAAGAAGCGCTGGAGCATTTGGCCGACACGTTGACCAGTCGCTCGCACCTGATAACCGAACGGGCCGGAAACAATATGGCCGCTTTTCTGCGGCAGATCGCGGGGAGGATGTAAATTATGGCCGGACATTGGTTTTACATTACGCCGGAAGAATACGAGCAAGCAGCTTCAATCGGAGTCGACAACCAAACTTTAGACCGTCGTATTCGGGAATTGGGTTGGAATAAAGAACGGGCTATAACCACTCCGATCCGACCGCTCAATAAGGACCGCGCACATTGGCGCCAGGTAGCCGAGAAGAACGGCGTCAGCTTTCGAGCGTTTCACTCCAGAATTTCGCGGGGATGGAGCGACGAGGAAGCCGCCACCAGACCGCTGCAGACGCCGGAGGAAGCCAAGAAGCTAGCACTTCGGGCAACGGAGAAGGTCCGTAAAATACCTCGTAAGTATATGGAACTTGCTGAGCAGAACGGAATCCAGCGCGCGACGCTTCATGCAAGGATTAAAAAAGGATGGTGCTTAGAGGATGCGGCTACCAAGCCGCTGATGGACCGGACAGAAATTGGCCGGCGAGGGGCAGCAGCGCTTCGTGCAAGAGAAGGGGATTGGGCTGCTCTGATCTTTGGAACGAGGTGAACTGATGGAACAATTGAAGGCAAAGAAATGCAGCGTTTGTCTTGGCCGCCGAGGCTGGTGGGTTAAGGGTGCCGACATCGACGGTCGCGAGTATTGCCCGGATTGGGAGCCATGCGATGGGTGTGACGGCACCGGCGTCGAGCAGGAACGGAAAGACCAGTAATTTTTTTCTCTCAAATCTATGGAATGAAAAAAATAAATTTCAAAGGGAGATTGATAGAAATGATGAAAAGCACCGGAATTGTCCGCAAGGTTGATGAATTGGGTCGGGTGGTCCTGCCGATCGAATTACGCCGCACACTCGGCATCGGAGAGAAAGACGCGTTGGAAATCTACGTCGACGGCGAGCGCATCATGCTCAAGAAATACGAACCAGCCTGCATTTTCTGCGGCAACGCCGACAACGTCAGTCATTTCAAGGGCAAGATCGTTTGCGTGTTGTGCATCGGCGAAATGCCGAAAGGCGGGCGGCGCCATTGATTAAATGGATCAAGAAACTGTTTTCCAAACTCCGGACGGTTTGGAAACCCCAAAGCTTCAATGCCCGCATGCGGCAGATCGGGTACAAAGGAAGGTTCGGCCGGAAGGTAGTGCGGGCGATGTTGCGGCGGGAACGCGGGTATAAGCCGGGAACGTTGGGGCCGTCGTGGATAGCTGAAAAGCGAAAATTCACACCACAATACAACGTTTGAAAGGAGAAGCGTCATGGCTAAACACTTCGAAAAGCAACGAAGAAAAGAGCCTGATGAGGACGATTTGAAGGACGGGATAGCCTTTGACAAGATGGGTCGAATGCAATATCACCCGGAGTTTCATCCTAACCACGGTAAGCCATTCTCGCAAGATGACTTGATTTATATGTGCAAATTTTACGAGATCGATGGGCCAAGGAAAATTAGCTTCGCGCTTGGTAAAACCGAGCACACGGTGATGAGTCGGATATCTGCACTCCGAAAGAACGGAAAATTCGAATACTACAAGAATATGCCTGAAGATCAATGGCTTAATGTGATGGAAGATTCACATACTGCGGTTTGACGGTATCCGGAGAGTGTTCGCCAAGGCGGGCCTTCGGGGATGCTGTTAAGCATCAGTACACAGGGAAGGAGGGCTGAATGTACATGGGAGAAATCGCGGAAATGACATTGAATGGTTTGCTTTGTGAAGAGTGCGGCGCTTATGTAGATGGAGAAGAACCAGGCTACCCGCGCAAGTGCGAAGATTGTGAAAACGAAAAATAACCCGCTGGCAGGCGGGCTAAGAAAAACAATTTCACCGCAAGCGTATCATCGTTCTTTTAAAAATTCAATAGGAGGGGTTAAGTCCCATGACAAATCAAGCATCCGCATTCAAAATCGCTAAGCAAGCCGGCGCAGCATACGACTATGCATCCGTTAAAGGAGGCATGTCCGTACTCGGCCGCAAACCAATCACCGGTAAAGAGCGTGACCATCGCAACAAGCGCAACCAGTTGGCTAAGCAGGCGCGCCGTCGGAACCGCGGTTAATATGTTTCGCGGACTAATCAACGTGTTGTCTTTTTACGGATATGCATTAGCCATAGCCTTTGTGCTGTGGCTGGTGCTCAAATAAAAGAAAGCGAGGTAACGGAAATTGAGGAGCATCGAGCTTATTTCATTGGCTTTACGCAATTTCAAGGGCATCCGCGACTTCAAACTTGAAACGGATGGGAAGAACGTCCGGGTTTATGGCGATAACGCCGCTGGTAAGACCACCATATTCGACTCCTTCACGTGGCTGACGTTCGACAAGGACAGCCAAAACAAAAAGGATTTCGCCATTAAAACGCTGGATGCCGGGGGTGTACCGCTTCACAACCTAGAGCATGAAGTCGAGGGCGTGCTGCTCATTGACGGCAAACGCCGGACGCTAAGGAAGGTATTCACGGAGAAGTGGACCCGCAAACGCGGATCAACCACATCAGAATTCACCGGGCATGAAACGGCATATTTTATCGACGGCGTGCCGGTGAAAAAGTCCGAATATACCGAGTTCGTGGACTCGATCATGAATGAAGAAATCTTCAAGCTGCTGACCAATCCGTCCTATTTCAACGAGCAGCTTGATTGGAAAAATAGGCGTAAGACCTTGCTCGACGTGGCCGGGGACATCTCGGATAGCGATGTCATCGCTGGAAAGAGCGTGCTTAAGGATCTGCCGGCCATCCTCGGCGACCGATGCATCGACGATCATCGAAAGGTTATCACCGCTAAGCGGAGTGAGATTAACAAGGAGTTGGAGAAAATTCCGGTCCGGATCGACGAGGCTGTCCGTTCTAAACCGGACACTGCCGGACTCAGCGAGGATTGTTTGCAACAAAAACTTGAGGCTTTGAAAACCCATATTGCCGACAAGGAAGCCGAGCTTTTCCGGATCCAGTCCGGCGGGGAAATAACCGTCAAGGAAAAGCGGAAGCTAGAGATCGAAAGCGAACTACTCCAAATAAAAAACCAGATACAATCCGGCTCGATGGATAGAGTTTCGGTCAAGCGCAATGAGGTCTCTGAGCTGAAGCGACAAGCAGATGAAATCCGGTATGAAATCAGACGATGCGAAGATCAGAAGGCTAGGAATGGAGCAGCTATTTTAGACAATAAGGCTGAGGCTGATAGGCAGCGGGAAGAATGGTTTAAGGTAGATGGTGAGACATTTACAAGTAGCCATAACTCCAATTGTGCAGCGTGCGGGCAGGCTCTTCCTGAATATCAAGTCAAAGCCGCCCACGATAAGGTCATAGCCAATTTTAACCGCAGCAAAGCGGAACGGTTGGATGTCATATCCACTAAAGGCAAAGCTGCGAAAGCCGAAGCTGAACGTCTAGATAAAGAAAATGCTGAGCTTAAAACCAAAATCGAGAAATTTAATGGCGATTTGGAGGCTGTCACAAACAAACTGCAGTCGGCCGAAGCGGAACTGAACAGACTTGCTGTTCCGGATGTGGATAGAGATCCGCTTTACATTCAGAAGAAGCAGGAGAAGGACGCTATTGAGCGGGAGATTCTAGGCCTGCGCTCATCGGTACAAAGTAAGGTGGAGGCGGCAAGAAGCGAACTATCGAAGCTGCGGCTTGACGCGGAAGCTTTAGAGCAGAACAAAGCGAAATTCGCTCAGGTTGTCACGATTGATAACCGAATCAAAGACCTACGGGCACAGGAGAAAACGTTGGCCGCCGAGTACGAGCGACTGGAGAAAGAGCTCTTCCTAACCGAAGAGTTCATCCGGACAAAGGTAACCATGCTTGAATCCAAGATCAACAGCAAGTTCAAGTACGCCCGGTTCAAATTGTTTGAGCAGCAGATCAATGGCGGTCTCCAAGAGGTATGCGAGACGCTAGGAGATGGCGTGCCTTACTCCAGCGGCCTTAACCGGGCGGCGCAGACTAACGTTGGACTGGACATCATCAATACCTTATCCGAGCATTACGGCATTACGGCTCCTATTTTCATCGATAACGCCGAGGCCGTGACCCGCCTGATCGAAACGAAGGGGCAGCAAATCTGCCTGATCGTAAGCGCAGCAGATAAGCAACTACGGGTTGAGGCGTCCGAAGTTGCGGCGCCGGCATCTGATCTAATCATCGTAGATAACGAGGTGATCGCTTGAGCAACGTCGTTATTGTCAAAGTGATAACCAGTTATAACAGGGATGGATTTTCCCGCGAAAAACTTTATATCGACGGCAAAAAAGTAATGACTGTCGGGCCGCTCACGGAATGCCCGGAGGATGCAATTTTAGAGCGAGATCTAGTCGGACCGTCCGATTTCGCGAGTCTTCTGAAAGATTTTTTAATCGAGCATAAAAGCAAGCAAGTCAAATTTGTTTACGAAAACGAGGAGGAAGAAGAATGAATAATCAAATAGCACAAAAGGATTTAACAGCATCAGAACGCTTCATGAACAAAGTTGTAGCTGAATTCGGTGGATCGGTCGGCGGAGAAGTGGCTTTGACCAACTTCCAAAAGAGACTCGCTCAAAACTACTTTATTTCTCTTGATGCGGCTCTCAAAATGGCCGAGGAGAAACGTCTTAAAAAGAAGAACAATCAAGACCCGCTGCCGGTTACATGGGCTAACGTGAACATGGAAAAGCTCGCACGAGACGTCGTATCAGCTGCAAGAGTTGGATTTGATCCTGCCCAAAAGAATCACATAAATATGGTCCCTTATAAAAACAATGCTCTGAATAAATACGATATCGGTTTTGTGGAAGGGTATCGCGGTATGGAACTTAAGGCTGTCAAATACGGTCTTGACGTTCCGGACCATGTGGCTGTTGAAGTAGTCTATTCCACCGATCGGTTTAAGTCCTACAAGAAGGACCGTAACAATCAATACGAAGGGTATGAGTTCGAAATCACAAACGAATTCGACCGTGGAGAGATCGTCGGTGGGTTCTATTATCACCTGTACTCGGCCGCGCCGGAGAAAAATAAGCTTGTTACGTTTAGTCTCAAGGATATCGAGAAGCGTAAGCCACAGTATGCGAGTGCAGAGTTTTGGGGAGGGGAGAGGGATGTCTGGAAGGACGGAAAAAAAGTCGGAAAAGAAACGGTCGAGGGTTGGTACGAAAAAATGGTGTACAAAACAATCTACCGCGCTGCTTATGGCGATATCACTATCGATAGCCAGAAGATTGATGACGACTACATGCGCTTAAAACAAATGGAATCCTCCCTTGCTGAGGCCGAAGCTTCCGAGGAAATTTCCCAAAAAGCCAATCGTGAAGCGATTGATGTTGAATACGAAATCGTAGATGAAGACGATCCCGACCAGTCCTCGGATTCACAGCCCGAACAGCAAGAAATCAACATTGATCAGCAGCCGCCGCAGTCCGGCGGGCCAGGCTGGTAATGATCGACATCAAACCTCTCGCATCCAGCAGCGCCGGTAATGCTTACCGAGTAAGTGACGGGACGACTACCCTGCTGCTGGACGCAGGTCTCCGCTTCTCCGACATCCGACGCGGACTTGATTTCCGCGTCTCGGAGCTCGCGGGCTGCCTGATTACTCATGAGCACGGAGACCACATAAAGGCGGCGGCGGACATTATGAAGGCCGGAGTAAACGTGTACGCATCCGGCGGAACATTGGAAGCTGCCCGGCTGTCAGGACATCGCGCAATAGCCTTGAAGGCTCTGGAGAAATTTACGATAGGCACATGGACGATCCTACCCTTTGAGGTCGAGCATGACGTCTCTGAACCTCTAGGGTTCCTCCTGGCGAATAAAGCCGGCGACAAGCTGCTGTTCGCAACGGATACTTATTACATTCGCTACCGGTTCCCGGGATTGACTCACATCATGGTCGAGTGTAATTACTCAGCAAAAATACTGGATGAGAACATCGCAGCTAGACATGTCCCCGTCGGGATGAAGAAACGGTTGATCCGATCGCACTTCAGCTTGGAGAACATGATGGACTTCCTCCGCGCCAATGATCTGAGCCGGGTTCAGGAAATATGGTTGCTGCACCTGAGTGACAGCAATAGTGATGCTGAGTTGTTCAAGCGGGAGATACAAGAGCTTACAGGCAAGCAAGTTTATATCGCAGATCGTTAATAAATTGGGCTATTCGGATTTTAGGGTTGAAATGAAATTATCGAAATTCCAGTTTATCAAGAAAATGGTAGGAAGAAACTTAATTAATAAGGCGGTGTTCACAGGAATGGAAGAATTGATTAAAAAACTTAGGGGATTACATCAAATACAGATTTACACAGTCAATGAACATTGGTGCATTCAACTTTTTGACTTAGATGTGTGTGCAAACGATTATGATGTCCAACCTTGCCCCAAGTTCGAGTGTGTGTTTGAGACTTCGGGCACAGTGCTTTATAACGTTCTGTCTGATGCTCTTGAATGGGCTGAAGAACATTTGCGGGGTATGCAACTTTCAGGGTGAAATGATCACCACCTCATAAAAGTAGATGCATAAACTTTCTGCAACGATCAAGGTGAAATAAGTGTTAATCCAATCTTCGATAGAAGGAGGAACGATATGAAGGCTATAACTATACATCAGCCGTGGGCGAGTTTAATTGCAATAGGAGCGAAGCGATTTGAGACGAGAAGTTGGAAGACGAACTATCGTGGGCCGATTGCCATTCATGCATCAAAGACAGACCCTCATGACATGATTCGGTCACTACCGCATGATGTTCAACGAGCCATGTATGAGCAATTTTACGATAGGTTAGGAATTAGTTCAGGAGCATTAAAGAGGATGCCAACGGGGTCGATTGTGGCGACTGCTGAGTTGTCTGATTGTTTGAAATCTGTAGACACTTGGACGGACGGATATGAATTAGAGGGCAGAAAACTTATTTATTCACCTGAATATGAGTTTGGAGATTTTACGCCAGGCAGATTCACATGGGAACTAACCAACGTAAGGATGTTGGACGATCCCATACCAGCAAAAGGTCAACAAGGTTTATGGAATTGGAATCCCGATTGAAGTATTGCACATGTTTTTCACCTCGAAAGTTCAATACCCCATTTGTGAGAAGTGTCTTAGTGAATACATTATGTTTCATTAAATGGAAATTGAACCACAGGTTTCAACCCTAAAATCCGAATACCCATAAATTGGAGGTGGTTTGATTGGAAAAATACATCCGGACTTTAATGCAAGCTTTTGATATTGCTCGCAGGGCTTATAACGAGATTGATAGATTGAAGAAACAGCTCGAAGATGAGCAACGAGAAAAAACCTTGCTCCTGCAGCAGATCGAGCGGGCAATCGAGGATCAGCGAAAGGAACTGCCGGTAATTCCGCTGGAAGTGGCAGAAGCAATTATATGGTTCAGAAAATACGATTACACAACCGGATCATTTGCAAAACTTTGCTGGACGGAGCACATGTACGATGACAACCACCATACCCGTACTCTCAAGCAATACGTAAAGAACGGATTTGGCGACACGCTTCTGCAAGCTCTCGTCAACGGATACACCGTCGAGCAGGCGCTGGAGCCCACGTTCGACGATAAATTCGCATAAGAAGGTGAGGTGAGATGCAAGGTTGGATAAAACTTCACCGCAAGCTGCTGACGAGTCCTTTCTTCGCTGATCCGAACTACCTCAAGCTGTGGGTTTTGTGCCTGCTCAAAGCATCTCACCAATCTACGAAACAGCTTATCGGCAATCAGCTAATAGACCTGCAGGAAGGGCAGTTTGTAACCGGTAGACACGCCATAGAGGAGGAATTTAACAAGGGAATTAAGCCCTCTCTACAACTTAGCAGCTCCACTTTATGGCGAATGCTATCGCGCTTCGAAAGTGAGCAAATGTTGAACATCAAAAAAACGACGAAATACAGCGTCGTTACTGTGGTTAACTGGTCTCAGTATCAAGATTTGGACAGCATTTGGACAGCAAATGAACAGCAGTTGAACACAAACAAGAATGTAAAGAATTATAAGAAAAAAGATCTTAAAAGATATTGTTCTTTTTCTCCTAAAAAGAAGATTCCATCTAAGAAAAAAGATCCTGATGAAAGTGAGGGAAAATCGGTGCCTAAAGATAACACAGCAATCATCGAACAGGTTATCCAATACCTTAATGCAAAGCTTGATACCAAATACCGCCCATCGACGAAGGCCATCATAGAAATGATCAACGGCCGGCTGAATGAAGGGTATGGGCTGGACGACTTCAAGTATGTTATCGACGTGAAGGCAGCGGAATGGCTTGGCAATCCGAACATGGAGAAGTACTTGCGGCCGTCCACCCTTTTCCGCCCGACGAATTTTGTGGAGTATCTTAACCAGAAGATGTCGGTTGCGGCGGAAGGCGGATCAGGTCTTTCAAAAGAGAACGAACGGCTGCTGAAAAAAATCCAAGAGGAGAAGGCCAATGAAGAAGTCGGAGCTTACTCAGATTTTGACCATACTCCGAAACAACTACAATAATTTCGCCTTCGATGATTTCAAAGAGGCCCTATGGTTCGATATGCTCAAGGACCTCCCCGACGGCGCCGGGCTGGCAAATGTACGGCAGCACATTATGACTAACAAATACCCGCCGACGATCGCGGATATAAGGCAAGTCGAATCGAACAACTACCAGCAGTTGCGTGTTGAAACTGCCGAACGATTCGCGGAGCTGGAACAATGGAAACGTGAGGCCGTCCCGCTGCCGGAGCATTTGATTCCTAAAAGCCTCAGAAGCGGCGGTGAAGACGATGAATGAACGCTCGCTGCTATACGAGGCGGAAATGGCGGTCCTCGGCTCTATCCTCCAACAGCCGGATCTTATCGACGATTGTTACCTTGAGCCGAACGAGTTCCAAAAAGACGAGCGCCATCAACTTGTAATGCAATTCATGCGCTACCTGCAGGAAGAGGAAGGGGTCCCGCTGGATACGATGTCAGTGGCTCAGGCGGCTGGAGATAAGCTGCTAAAACTTGGCGGCTTATCATATCTCCTTGAACTTAAGGATTCGGTTCCGTCTGTTGCGAACTTTGATTATTACCAAAGCATCGTCCGGCAGGCGTATGTAAAGCGCAAGTCAGTCGGGATGATGGGAATGCTTCAGGACTTAGGCATGAGGCAAGAGATGGATGCCAAGGAGCTTGTCGGCAAAGCGCAGGAAGCTTTCGAAGAACTGGCCGAGCTTACGGTCACGGAGCAGAATGATGTCGTTAAGATGTCGGCTATCTTGAAGGATCACCATAAGACGATCCGAGAGAGAGCCACTAAGCAGGGCATTACCGGCGCCAAGACGGCAAGTAAAGACCTCGATGCGCTTACCGGCGGACATCAGGACGGCGACCTGGAGATAATCGGGGCCCGGCCGAGCATCGGGAAAACGGCCTACGTTGTGAATGACATGGTTGAAACGGCAAGAGGCGGGCGCCCAGCGGTGCTGTTCTCGCTTGAGATGAAAGCCGATCAGATTGCGGAGCGTTTCATCTGCACTCTTGGTAACCTGGACAATACCAAGCTGCGAACCGGCCACTTGTCGGACACCGATTGGGAGCGCTGGAGCAACGCAATGGAAGAGTTGGACCGGCTACCTATCTACATCGACGATACCCCGGGCATGACCCTGCAGCAGATCAAGGCAAAGGTCAAGCGGTTGAAAAAGCAGCACCCGCGCATTGTCGTTTACATTGACTTTCTACAGTTGGTCCAGCCCGGCCGGCGGTTTACCAAAGAGCATGAAGGTGTCGCTTTTGTATCCAAAGGCCTGAAGCAGATTGCCAGGCAGTTCGAATGTCCGGTAATCGCTATCTCAGCCGTCGGCCGTAAGTGTGAGGAACGGCAGGACAAGCGCCCGATGATGTCGGACCTGCGGGAATCCGGCTCCATAGAGTCCGATGCCGACATAGTTATCTTCCTTTACCGGGATGATTATTACAATCCGAACAGTGACAAGAAAGCCGACAATGGTCTGAGCGTGATGGAACTGATCGTCGCTAAGGGACGGAACGTCGGGACCGGAACGATAGAGGTCGGATTTAACAAAAAGACCGGACGGATCTTAAACCTTGATCGCAAACACCATGAGAAAAAAGGTGGGTGATGGCGGTGGCGCTCAAGCTGGAAAACGAAGAGCAAGCGGTAAAGGCTGAGGCACAGCGCGCGGACCTCCAGAAGAAACTAAAGAACCCGCTGCTCGATGAGGACGAGCGCGGCAAGCTCAAAAAGATGGTGGACCGCCTTACCCAAATCATCGACGAATACCGAAAAGATCATCCGGCGCCGCCGCCTCCGGCACCACTCGGGGCTACCGTAATCCAAGAAGCGGCATACCCGACGCTGGACCCGCGCCCAGACCTGACGGAAGACGCACACCTCTGGCGGGACCTGCTGCAACTGGCCGATGAGATGGATAAGGAGGCTGGCCGGGAGTACGAGAAAGTCGATACCTTGTGCAGTACGCTAAACGGTTTTCGCTGCGGAGGAACACGGCTAAGGGCGGGAAAAAGCATTTGGGTACTGAAGCCGGACATCGGCCGGGACGCGTGGGAATCGCAGGCTGAATACGACGACTTCAAAGCGCGATACCTCCAGCAGTGGGGCGACGTCATTCCCGGGCTACTGCAAGAAATAACCAAGCGGCACCCGCTGCCGCCGAAGGAGGCTGGACCATGAATCGATGGCACGTCTATGAATGGTTGAAAGAGTCGTACATGTTCTCCGGCATCGTCCCGACAATTCACGCTGTTCGCGCCCACTTCTTCGGTCAGATCGATCGAGAGGAATTGCTCGAGGGCATTATGGAGTTCCAACATACAGCAGGAGTGCAAATACCGACAGAAAGGAGTGAACAGCTTGTCAAAAACATTCGTGATTAAAACCCGCAAGGAGAAGGAGTCCAACGATGCACCTACGTCGATCGATCTTGAGCGAAGCATTTTGGATGTGCGTAAGGCTTACAGTAGCGGCAGCGATGAAGATTTCGCCCGTATGTATCGCAGGCGGTATCGCGTCTCTGAGGCTGTCGTTATGAAGGTGTTGGGCGACCGGACAATGATACTCGAAGCTCGAGCAGCACTCCCGGGATTGCAGGTAGATGAGTTTGTGGAGAAGACAAGCAAGGCGCTGCGCATTAAGCCGGCATTGGTACGCACGGTTTTGGAGATGAGCGGAAAGGGGTGAGGAAGGTCGGCAAGAAAGCAATCCGGCCGCATGCTGGACGGCAGATCATGGGACGAGTTCCCAGAAACGGAGATGATCAAATGTTAACTCTTGAGGACATGTACGAAAAACAAAAAGAGCTTGATGCTCGCATTATCAAAGAAAAAGGACATGAAGGTGTGGACCTGCTGCCGAATACAGTGCTGGCCCTGCAGGTGGAGATTGCGGAGCTCGCGAACGAATGGCGCGGGTTTAAACATTGGAGCAATCGTCAGAAACCACGTATGTATCCGCTGGATAGATGTGATTATTGTGGCGAAGATGTTGAATACACTCGTCCAAGTCCATTCATGGCTGATGCTTCATCGTCAATGTGTAAACAATGTTGGGACATGACAAAAGAGGAATATGCAGCATCAAATGATGAGCACATTCCAGATTTCGAAGATTACCCACATTTCCCTAAAAAAGTACCGCAGAAAATGTTAGAAGAATATGTCGATTGCCTGCAATCTTCCTCTCGATCGCGCGGCAGCTCGACTTGCCAGCAGATGACCTATATTGCTGGGATGATGTAACGGAAGGGGAGACAGTCACCCTCTTCACGGAGCTGCTGCACAATGTCGGCTTAATCAATGGAGAGCAGTTCTTGATGCAACCGGAGGCGTTTAACAAGAGGGAGAAATTGCGAACTTCTTTATCTATCTTCTATGCACTTGGCGAGCAGCGCCTTGGCTTCACCTTTGAACAAATCGCCGAGGCTTACATGGCGAAAAACGCGGTGAATCACGCTCGCCAGTCCAACGGCTATTAAGGCGGTGGGTGATTGGATGAGCAAAAGAATGATCCCGGCCGATGAGCTGCTGCGCGTCATTGATGACTTTGAAACGAAGGCAGCGACGGAAAAGCAGATTTACCAAGCATATGAAAAAGCTGGCGGTTTCCTCCGGCATCAAATGAAGCACAAAGCGACAGCGCGGGTGTATGAGTATGTCGCAGAGGAGTTGAAAAAACTGCTATGAGGTTTGTTGGCATCGATCCAGCTACAAAAACAGGCTTCTGCGCCTTAGATGAGCGCGGTAACGTCCTGGTGGAGAAAGAACTGATCGGGGAAGGTAAAAAGGAGCCCGGTGGCATATCGATTGAGCAGTTGGTGTCGCTTGAGGATTCGCTATACAAGCACTTGAAGCCGGGGGATGAAATTGTAATCGAACAGCCGGCTATGGGTACTCAGAAGGGTGTCACGACGGGGATGATACACGGCGGCTTGCGATCAATGATTCATCGCAAGGGACTGGCCTTCAACGACTGCAATCCTAACTGGACGAAGAAATACGTCGGGGTAACCGGTTGGGTAGGCGAGCCGGGAAACAAGCGGCGCCTGAAGGATAAAGAGAAGAAAGCTGCGGTGAAGGCATCAGTGCTCGAGCATTTCGGCTATACGCACAAAAGCGACAACGTAGTGGATGCCTACATAATCGCCCGGATCGCATTGAATCTGTACCGCTGCCGAGAGTTTATGCCGCTGCTGGACCTGCTGCCGTATCAACTGGAAGTTGTTCAGGACATTTTGAACCCTAAAAAATAGTAGAGGATGCGTGAATAAATGGCTAAAAAAGAGAAGTTTCACAGTACGGCACCGCAAAATGTTGTAGACTTGCTCGAAGAAGTGATCGGAGAACATCATAAGGAATTGGCAGTTTCAAATTTTCTTGTCCTCTTCAAGCACGGCGGTTGGAAGTCCAAAGGGAAAACGGTTCTAGGCAAAGTAAGGGTCCTATCGGATGATTTGCGCAGAACAATGAACAAAGATGTCATCCTCTATCTGAACGCTGATATGTGGGCGATTTTGTCCCAGCCGCAGAAGAAATATGTGCTCGATCACAATTTGTACACGCTGGATTTAAAGTATAACAGGCACGGTGATATTCTTGAAGCTGCCGACGGCAGACCGCTATTGACTACTGTTCCGCATGATATAGAAGGATTTGTGGACGTTGTAAGGCGACACGGCATCATCATGGAGGATGTGAAGCGTCTGGCCCGGGCGATGACGGAGACGACGCAGATCACGCTTGAAGATGCACTGAAGTTCGAACCAAACGAGAATGCAGCAGATGAATTCCGGAATAAAGTTGCCGAAGCTGAGCCAAGAGATGGCATCAAATACACCGTCGAGGCAGGAGTTGTTGAGCAGGTAACCGTTCCGGAAGAATCAGACGAAAAGCCGAAGATGCCGGACGATGAGGATTTGCCTTATTGATCCTAGCTTTCCTATGCCCACAAGGTAACGAAAATTAACAACGACGTAAATAAACGTTACGGAGGGGCGGAGAAATCCGCTCCGAAGCCGTGAAGGAGGAAGGGTATGCAAGAAATCATAGTCGACAACTTCGCTGGCGGAGGCGGAGCCAGCACCGGCATTGAACTGGCAATCGGGCGCAGCGTGGATATCGCTATTAATCATGACCCAGCTGCCATTGCCATGCACAAAGCAAACCATCCTGAGACGGAGCATTACTGCGAATCGGTTTGGGATGTGGAGCCGCTGAAGGCAACCGACGGACGTCCGGTGGCGCTATGCTGGTTGAGCCCCGACTGCAAGCATTTCAGTAAAGCGAAAGGCGGCAAGCCTAAAGAGAAAGGCATCCGCGGTCTTGCATGGGTTGCGGTCCGGTGGGCGGCGACGGTCCGGCCGCGGGTGATCATGCTGGAGAACGTCGAGGAATTCAAAACATGGGGCCCACTGCTTAAAGACGGTATGCCTGATCCTGATAAGAAAGGCCGAACATTTAATGCCTTTGTCAATGCACTGAGGCGGCAGGGTTACAAAGTCGAGTGGCAGGAATTGCGGGCATGTGATTATGGAGCACCAACCATTCGCAAGCGATTCTTTCTTGTAGCGCGGTGTGATGGCCGCCCGATCGTCTGGCCGGAACCGACGCATGGCGATCCAAACAGCGAAGAAGTTCAATCAGGCAAATTGAAGCCATGGAGGACAGCGGCTGAAATCATCGACTGGTCCATTCCTTGCCCGAGTATTTTTGAGCGGAAACGACCGCTGGCCGAAAACACGCTGCGCCGGATCGCCCGGGGCATTCAGCGGTTTGTGATCGATAACCCTCGGCCATATATTGCACCGTATGTGATCAAGGTGAATCACCACGGCGACCAGTTCCGGGGGCAACGGATGGATGAACCGCTCCAAACCGTTACGGCGAAAAACGGCTGGGGAATAGTCATTCCGCATATAACAAAGTTCCGCGGCGGAGCAACCGGACATGAGTTATCAGAGCCGCTTCACACGGTCACATCAGGCGCGGGATCGAGCCGCCCGGCAGGAGCCGCCCATGCACTGGGTATGGTAGCAGCGTTTTTGACACAGTACCACTCCTATGACGACAGCGCCCGGGGGCAAACGATGAATCGCCCGTTGTTGACCCAGGACACCAGCAACAGGTATGGCCTTGTTGCTGCTCACGTAGTTCGGCATTTTGGGGAGTCGGTTGGCAGCTCGGTTGGTGAACCACTTGGAACAGTGACCGCCGGGGGCGGTGGAAAGAGCGGGCTGGTTACCTCGCACTTGATCAAGCTGCGCGGTACCTGCCAGGACGGCCAGCCAGTTACGGAACCGATGCCAACTATCACAGCCGGCGGTCTGCATGTCGGCGAGGTCAGGGCCTTCCTACTCAAATATTATGGCTCGGCTGATAATGGCCAGACACTCGACGACCCGCTGCACACGGTCACGACTAAGGACCGCTTCGGGCTCGTAACGATCGAAGGCACAGAATACCAAATCGTTGACATTGGCATGAGGATGCTGGAGCCGCACGAACTTTTCGCCGCCCAAGGCTTCCCGAGCAATTACATCATCGACCGGGACGCGGACGGTAAGCGATATCCCAAGTCCGCGCAGGTCGCCCGCTGCGGCAATTCCGTACCGCCGCCGTTTGCAAAGGCGCTTGTCCGGGCAAACCTTCCAGAACTTTGCCCGGGGTCCGGAAATGCATTTACATTTGAGCGATACTCGGATGCAGCGGGTCAGTTACAACTTTCTATTTAACAATCACCCCCGGCCGCATCCTGGGGGATGGAGGGGGTGGGGGAAATATCGTACGAGCAGATAGAGCTATTTCCTTCAAAAACCGGTTCGGACTCCGATCGGGCCATAATCCTGCTCGAGCAGTTTGGTTTCATGAAACGGTTTATTGAGGAGTTCGAGGCACATGGCGAGCTCCTGCACTTAACCGATATCGAGGGGGAACGGGCTCGAAAGGTTTTCCAAGACGAGACGCGTGCGGACAAAACGGCAAACGCGGTCGTCCTCCACGAGATCCGGAAATGGAGATACAACGTTTTTAAATGCGCCGTGACGAGTATCGAAATGGCGCATCGCATGATCCGGGATGAGGAAGTAAGGGATGCGATCGAGTGCAGATATTTCCGTGAGGTTCCGGTCATGCGGGCGGCGCAGGAGCTCAGGATGTCGAAGGGCACGCTGCGCCGGCGTTTGGAGTCTGGAGAAGAGTCCATCGGCAATTATCTGAAGTTGATCGGCGAGCTTGATCGGGATTGGACGTTTTAACGGGACTCGCAAGGGTCCCGGATTCACACAATATTTACAGCGCTTATTTGGACAAAAAGAGACATTGGGAACACGTTCAAAAGATGAAACATAATGAATACAAGTTTTCGTAAAGAGTTAAAAGGAGTGGAGAGCCATAGAGTTTGTACAGCCGATACGAAGCAGATGAAAGCAGTACTTAGAAAGCAGTCTGAACGAGATTGGTTTCTACTGGTGATGGGCATTAACGTGGGGCTGCGGATCGGTGATTTGTTGCAGCTGCGCGTCCGGGATGTCCGGAATAAATCGCATTTAACGCACAGGGAACGTAAGACCGGCAAGCGGCGGCGCTTCCCGATCAATTCCGAGCTGCGAGAGATCATTAACCAGTACACAAAGGGTATGCAGGACGGCGATCCTCTTTTCAAGTCCTACAGGACGAAGCAGAACATTGGCAGGGTGCAAGCCTATCGGATACTGAACCGAGCGGCGGCAGAGGTTGGACTGGCCGAGATCGGGACGCACACGCTGCGGAAGACGTTCGGCTATCATTTCTACCGGAAATACAAAGACGTGGCGCTGCTGCAGCAGATATTCAATCATTCGGCGCCGTCGATCACAATGCGGTATATCGGAATCAACCAGGATATTATTGACGAAGCCGTAGGCGGCTTCCACTTATAGGAGGAGATTTAATGGAAACAGCATTCAAAAAGCCCGAACGGGTACATGTTGACGCACTTGCTTACCTATCGGGCATTCTGAAAAACGGACTGACCAAGGACCTGCAAGATCATCAGATTATTTGTCCGGTATGTCAGGGGACCGGCCTTGCATTAACAGAACAACGGTATGGGATCAAAGGTGACCCCGACAAACGCGCAGCCTTTCCTTACACATCGCAGTATATCGTTGGCTGCCAGAACTGCTTTACTGGCATTGTCAACCTTTGCAGACACTGCACGGCCCAGCTGCCCCGCAGTAAGTCGCAATGTGATTGCGAGAAATCGAAAGCTGAAAGAGCAGCAGAACACTCTGCTAAAGCTCGTGCTATTTTTGACAAAGCGATCAAGGTTAAGGCGGATGACGAGATCGCCAAGGGGATGGGAATGTACTACTTCGATTCTTACCCCTATAACGAAGGTTACTTCAGCGACTTTGATGAGTTCTTCGAATGGTGGGAAGAAAGTCACGAGCCCGGTGAAGAACGTCCGCAGTACGTATGGGGGACGGATTGTATGGGGTTGATCCTTGATGCGGACAGCATCCTGGAGAATGCCACTGAAGATTTGCACGAAGAAGCGTTCAACAGGATCGAGGAAAAAGATGAGCTTAAGGCATTCCTTGAAGCTTGGTGCGCGAAGCAACAGGGGACAACGACCTATTACAGCACCCAGAAATACGCTATCGAAATACCTTGGCGATGAACATTCGCTGAATACGGAAATACATGGGAGGTAAATCCGTGAATGTAACCAAAGAAGAAATGAAGCAAATGACGGTCGGCAGTATCGTTAAAATCGCATGTCCAGAATGCGAAGGGCATGAAGCGCATAAAAAGCTTCTTAGCGGGAAATGGATTTGCCAATGGTGCGGCGATGTTAAGGACATGAACACCCGTTTGAACTCAAACCGGGAAGAACCGCTGCAAATAGAATTTATTGACCTTTAGGAGGGGATAGCGTGAACTTAGTCGACGCTTACGTAACAAAGGTTCTTGGCGAACCGGAGTACATCGACAAATATGCGAATGAAGGCGTTACGTGGTGGCAGGTGCCGGTTGAATGCGATTCTTACGGCAGGTTGAGTGAGACGAACCTAGTGTTCAAAACGGAGGAAGAAGCCAAAGAAGTTAGGGTTGGACACCACTTTTTATGCTAGAAGACATCCGATCAGACCGCAGCGTCAGCGAGGCCGAATACATCTATTTTGGAGGTATCACATGGAACTGATTGATAAACAGAAACTGTTGGAATGGTTGGATAACAAAGCGGACGCTCGATTATATGACGGCGTGTATCGCGCTCTTATCGAAGTATTCAACGAAATTAAATCCGGCACATTTGACGACCATTCCGCACAAGAGGAAATACCAAGCTGGCAAGAGATTGCGGAAATACAGGAAGCAAGAGCAATACAGGCAGAACAGGAACGGGATGCGCGGTATGAGTTCGACAAGCAACGAACAATCCGGCTCGAAGAGGAACGGAATGCGCTACTGGAATTTATAAAGTCGAAAGGGTTGGAGTTCAATGGGACGCAAAATTGATGATCTTTATCTCGAAAACCAAGAACTATACCTTTTGCAACAGAGGAAATGCAGTCGTTGCTTGGAGATAAAAGAATTGTCCGCATTCCCGTTCCAGAAAAAGTCTGCAACTGGATACGCGGGCTTGTGTCGGAAATGCAGCTATCAGCGAAACAAGGCAGCCATACAGCGCAGAAGAGAAAGAGATCCACTTAAAGAACTCAACTACAAACGTGAATACCAAAGTCGTCCAGAAGTCCGTGGCAAGGTCCGTGAAAGGTATGTTCAGAGCAGAACATCTAACCCTGAGAAGTATAAGGCAAAAGAGGCAACACAGAAGCAAAGCGAAAAGGGAAAAGCACGTAACGCGCTGCGAAACGCCGTGCATGCAGGGAAGATCGTCAAGCCGGAAAAGTGTGAGCAATGTAAGACAATCGGAAATGTGGAAGGACATCATCCTGACTACTCAAAACCATTGGAGGTTGTCTGGTTATGCCGACCGTGTCATCGCAAAGTGCATTGGAAAGAAAATCAGCAACCAACTGGTTAGCCCGTTCCATCATAACCAAGATAGAAGAGAAAAAACCTTTATACGGCTCGCGCTGATTCGGTCGAAACGATGGCGGCAAGCCGTTGCGATGAATTGAACAAAAAAGAGCAGGAGAAGCGAT
This sequence comes from Paenibacillus sp. EPM92, assembly GCF_016586185.1. NCBI lineage: Bacteria > Bacillati > Bacillota > Bacilli > Caryophanales > Paenibacillaceae > Paenibacillus > Paenibacillus sp. EPM92. The sequence continues at coordinate 1,874 of NZ_BCPS01000099.1, read as the reverse complement.
CCGAACAATAAAGGTTTCAAGTGAGTAATAGGACAAGTCGTGATTTGTATACAATAAAACATGGGGAAAGGGGGAATTCGTATTCCATTTAACATAACAGAAGTGAATGGTTCGAAATCTCCTTATGAGTGGTACGCCAAAAAGGTTAAGGAATTCGCAAAAGAGAAATACGGACTTGATTTGAAAGTTGAAATTAATCCTCAATATACAAATGAAAAAAAAGACTTATCAGACACCCGTTGAATTTGGGTGTCTTTTGGTTAATAATACAGGTAATAACTTTAATGGATGTATCACTATTTAACTAATCACAAAACGGGGGCTAACGTCATGCAAGAAAAGATCAAATGTGGGATATATGCTCGTGTCAGTACAGACAAGCAGGGGGATTCCATTGAAAATCAGGTGAGTCAAGGTCTCGAGTATATTAAACGGCTTGGTGAGCAATACGACACTGATAATGTGATCATATATAGCGATGAGGCTGTGTCAGGCTATTATACCAGTGTATTTGATCGGGCCGAAATGAAACGAGCTATAGCGGATGCTAAAAACAATCTAATCAAACTGCTCGTATTTAAAGAGGTCAGCCGTGTAGGCCGGGATAAGCAAGAGAATCCGGCCATTATTGGCATGTTCGAGCAATATGGGGTTCGAGTCATTGCCATCAATGATAATTACGATTCATTGAACAGGGACAACATTACATTTGATATTCTCTCCGTGCTGTCTGAGCAGGAAAGTAAGAAGATCTCCGTACGTGTCAGTAGTGCTCGTAAGCAAAAAGCAGCTCGCGGCCAGTGGAACGGTGAGCCGCCTTTCGGATACAGGGTGAATCCTGAAACTAAACGGCTGGTCATCGATGAAGATACGGGGAAAATACCTCCATTGGTGTTTGATTGGTACGTTAACCGAGGCATCGGTACTTTTAAAATAGCGGAGCAACTAAACAAGAAGGGCATCTTAACAAAGAACGGGAATCGATGGAGCCGGGAGACTATTAATCGCATGATTCGTAATCAGGCATACATTGGACAAGTGGTTTATGGGACTCGGAGGAATATGTTGCAGCGGGAATATGATGACAGCGGTAAGATGAGCAAAAAGAAAGTTCAACTTAAGATCGATAAAAAGGAGTGGCAGGTCATTGAGGATTGTCATCCCTGCTTGATAGACAAGGAAACATTTTACGCAGCACAAAAGATTATGCTGTCCAGGACACATGATCGGGCTCCAAAACGAGCTTATCATCCGTTGACTGGTATATTAGTTTGTGGCAAATGTGGACAGGGTATGGTTTGCCAGAAGCGTTCCTATAACGGCAAGGAGTACCGTTATTATATTTGTAAAACATATCACAAGTACGGACGTGATACATGCTCTCAAGCTAACATCAATGCTGATGAGTTAGAGCGTGATATTATACAAGCCGTTCAAAAGCGATTAGCAGCATTACCGGATGACATCCTTCAAATATCCTCCGATCGTGAAAATGACATTCTAAGACTTGAACAAGAACTAAAGTCCATCAATAATCGCAAGGACCGTCTGGTAAAGGATCAACGGGACATTTTTGCACAGCGTGAGCTCTTCCCTGAAGAACAATATCGAAAACAGATGCTTGATATTAAGGCTGGAATAGAGTGGTTAGAAGAAGAATCTACGATTATTCAAAATCAAATCGTGGGAATTATAGAGAAGATTACAGAGACGTCGTCCTTTCAACATATAACCGAAGAATTCAAGTCATTAGATCCGAATGATACGGAAAGGGTACGTGTATTGCTGCACGATATTATTGGAAACATCACCATTGATGAGGAAAACATCCGGATCGAGTATAACTATGCATTTTAGTTAATTATGAAACACAC
>NZ_BCPS01000098.1:0-32376 GCF_016586185.1 Paenibacillus sp. EPM92 | reverse complement strand
TTACTGCCGGAAGTATCCATCATCGCAAGAATCAAAGCGTTCGATTGCGGGGTAACAATTTCCTCCCACGTGCGAAACCGCAGGTCGTCCGGACTGATGCGATGAATCCCGGGGGAGCCATCGCGGGAATTTCGCCGCAAGTTCTCCAGGATGGTGCGCTTTTTATCGATATTGGACATGATGCCTTTCTTGCGTACATCGTTAAAAATAATTTCCTTGCTGACGACGTTTTCCTTTTCTTTTTGCTCCAGGTTCGGAAGCTCCAGCTCGTCGAACAGCATCGTCTGCAGTTCTTCCATCTGCACTTCGGCATCGTAGTAGTCTTCTCCGGGCTGGTCGCCTGCGCCTTCTCCTTTGCCGGGTCCTTGAGCGGCTTGCGGGTCTACGCCGAGAACGTCTCCGACCTGGCTGTCACCTGTCCCTTGGCCGACATGTTTACTCTTGTTGTAATTGTAACGAAAACGATATTCGTCCAGACTGCGGATGGGCACCTTGACGATTTGCTTGCCGTCGGACATGACGATGCTTTCATCGGTAACGAGATCGGGCAAATTTTGCTTGATGGCATCGCGGACTTTTTGCTGGTGCCGCGTCTGATCTTGGTAGCCTTTACGATGCAGCGACCAATCCTCGCGGGATACGGTAAACATAGGTTCTGACATGCGGGACACCTCCTCAAAGTTTTGCGTAGCAAAACGATTTCGTAAGCTTAGGAAACCGGCATCGAAAGCGTGGGCGTTACTTCGTCCAAGCGTGATTGGTGAAACTAAAAAAAGTGCTTATTACTAAATATATTCAAGCAGGACGGGGATATGTGAGTGGGGATCCGTCTAATTTTGAGCCCTATTCTCATGCTGCAAGCCGCAGATCGTTCATGTATGCAGGCTGTATGCCGCTGCAAATAAAATCGAGAAGGAGCTGTGCAATCCGCCAGCCCCTTCACCTTCAATTATTTCTAGCTGTCGTGTTATCTTTGACGTCCGAATCTAACGTATTGGTGAGGCTGAGGATGGAGAATGTTCTGGAGAAGTCACCAACGATTCCGCCGCCGGAGCCGCTATACGCTTTGCTTGTCGTTTTCGGGGTAATTTGCAGCACATCCCCGAACGTAACCGTCCCTTCGCCGTTCGTTACTTTGATCGGAGATAAAATAATAACGGGAATAAGATACCTCCTTCTGCTTATTGCACCTGACCAGCCAACTTGTACACTTTTTGGTCAGATGAAAAGGAGCTCGAACGAGCTCCCTCAACATTTCGCCTTCGGATTGTCCGGAAAGAAGACTTTTCACATGAAGAATGGATGATTAGATGACGATGGCAACGGAAACGATGACCAAAAGGATAAAGAGAACAAGGATGACGCCAGTCGACGTGAAACCACCAAAACCTATGTTACTCATACTTTTCACCTCACTTTACTCGAACTGGATCTGATTTCCTCCGGTTAACAAAACCACAAAATAAACAGGACAAGGAATTGTGTCTGTCGTTACGACTACCCGTCGTATAACCTGCACGGCTTCCTGCTGGATGTCCTGTTTGCGATGCTTCCTTCCGCTCCAGCTACTGCATTCTATGAAAGTTATCCGGCTCCAGATTGGACAGTTCAAAGAATGTGTTCTTGTAACGCTAAACGATATGGTAAAATAGTATGAAGTGGAAATTTTATCCAAATTCAAGTCATCAAAGCCCGCTCCCCGAAAGAGCAAGCATCAGGGGGGCACGATTACTGTTTGTCCGGCTGGGGCGTCAACCGGACCTTGCGCATGAAGGCTTCCAGTTCGATGCGGACGTTCGATCCGACCTGGAATACAGAGGACTCAGCCAGATTCAACACGCGAGCCCGGTTCACCGCAATAACCGAAGCGCCGTTACGGACATTCAGCGCGACGCTCTCGTCTGCCATGATCCGTGGGGCGCTTCTTGTCCATGCCGGATTTTCCATGAAGTCTTCGCGATGTGGAAGAGGAGCGGCTGGACGGCTTGCTAACAGCAGATGGACATCCGCACGAATCAGACCGGTATCCCCGCATTGAAATACAGCGCTATCCATGCGATCGCTGCACGATTTTCCATGAAGCCCAAGGGGAACCGTGTCCTCGGTCAAACCCGACTTTGGTCTAGGTCAAAAACTGTTCGCGGGTCCGTACTTCACGAAGTCATAAACATGTAATTTTAGTAATGAAGTATTTTACAGCTCCGGAGATGGCTACGTATCGAATAGGAGAGGGGCATGGCTCATGAAAGGCGAAGGCAAGGAAAAAATACTGCTGCTAACCGGCGCCTTGGGGGACGGGCATAATCAGGCGGCCAGGGCGATCCTCGAAGCTGCAAAGGCGGTACGTCCCGATGTAGAGGTCGTAACGGTCGATTTCCTGGAATGGACGCATCCGTACTTGCACGGCGTCGGTAAATTTTGTTATTTGCAAGGGGTCAAAAGCTTGCCGTCCGTATACGGTTACTTATATCGCAAAACGCGCAACGAAAATACGCTTTCCAACTGGTTCAAGCGCCTGAAATCGTTCAGTGTCCGGCGGATGCTGAAGCTGCTGCGGGACGTTCAGCCGACGGTGGTGGTTTGTACGTTTCCTTCCGCTGCGGCGGCGATGTCCATGGTGAAGATGCACGGCTTGACCGGCGTGCCGACCGTGACTGTACTGACCGATTATACCGATCACAGCTACTGGATACATCCCGGCACCGACCGGTACTTGGTTGGCTCCGAACAGGTGCGGGCATCGCTGCTGCGGCATGGAATCCCGGAATCCCGCATTGCGGTAACCGGCATTCCGGTTCGATTGTCGTTCTGCCAATCATGGAACCGTACGCGGTTAATGGAACGTTACGGATTCGACGATTCGATCCCGACCGTGCTCGTCATGGGGGGAGGCCACGGCTTTATCGGCAAAGAACTCGTCTCCATGCTGGCGGCCAGGCCCCAAGGTCAGCGGCCTTCCGCACGTTTCATCATCGTATGCGGCCGCAACGAGAAGCTGCGTCAGCAGTTGGAGGAGGACCTTCGCGGCGCCGGCGGTCAGGTCCTGGTCACCGGATTCGTCGATCATGTGCACGAGCTGATGGCCGTGTCCGATCTGATTGTAACGAAGCCGGGCGGCCTTACGGTGTCCGAAGCGCTGGCCATGGAGCTGCCGATGCTGCTCTATAAGCCGATCCCGGGACAAGAGCAGGATAACGCCTCGTATCTCGTCAAGATGGGGGCGGCGGTGCAGGCCAAGGATGCCGAACAATTGTCAGCTTTCCTTTCTCATCTAATTATGGATAAATCATCCTTATTGGCGTTGAAAAAAATGGCAAAGCTATGTACCATGAAGGAAGGTGCGATCAATGCGCTCCATTCGATTCTCGCAACCCAGAATTACCACGTTCCCGTTTGGCAGGAAAGCCGGCAAGCAGTCTATGCGAATGCTTGAGGAGACGCGTTATTCCTGTGCAACGGCTGGGCTGTTCACAGGAGGGTTACTGCATGGAGAAAAAGCTGATAGTGGGCTTGATGGTTTTTACCGCCTTGTACATGATTCTGCCCTGGATCATGACCCGGGTGATGGGCATCGGTGTGTTTCGCAAAGGGACCGGCGAGAAGGAAGTGGCCTTTACATTCGACGATGGTCCGGATCCAACGTATACCCCGCAGCTGCTGGATCTGCTCCGTAAGCATCAGGTGCAGGCGACCTTCTTCGTCCTGGGATCCAAAGCCCGGAAGCATCCGGAGCTGATCCGTAGAATGCACCAGGAAGGACATTTGATTGGCGTTCACAATTACGAGCATCTATCCAATTGGCTGCTCCCGCCATGGACAGTGCAGCGTCGTCAGGTGAAGCGTTCTGCGGATATCTTGGAATCGATTACAGGAGTAAGACCGACGCATTACCGCCCGCCTTGGGGCATTATGAACTTGTTCGACTATTGGCTGCTCCGGAAATTTAAAATCGTGCTCTGGTCGGTGATGGTCCAAGACTGGCGAAGTCGTATCGGCTCAACACGAATGAAATCTGTGCTGCTCGAGCGGATCAAGGGCGGCTCCGTCGTGCTGCTGCATGACAGCGGAGAGACGTTCGGCGCCGATCGGGATGCGCCGCTCTATATGCTGGAGGCGCTGGAAGAAGTGATCGTTGAGCTTACCTCGCGCCACTACCGTTATGTCAACGTCGATCAGATGGCGCAAAGCGGAGCGGTCGCCGGCTTCGCGAAGCGAATCGTCGTCGCGCTATGGATGTGCTGGGAACGCGGTTTTGTGAAGCTTATGCGGGTGAAGCCCGTCGATCACGATAATACGCTGCTGCAGCTGCGCGTCACCGAGTACCGGGGCAAGCAAACGATCCATTTGCCCGATGGCGAACGGATCGAGCAGGGCGACCGCATTGCGGAGCTGCACTTGGATAATCATTTGTTGTATCAGCTCGGATCGAGCGCCACCAGCACCGTTCATCTTGCCATCCAACTCGTGCGGCGAACGGAGTTGTTAATGCCGCAAATCATTCGGCTGCTGCAGACCGACCCCGACTATAAGGACGTTAAAGGGCTATACGGGATCAGCATCATCCACCGGGGAACCCGAAAGCTCGGTTTTACGGTTCTCGACTTGCCGAAAGGCATTTTTTCTTCCTTGACCCGAGTATATTTGCGCCTCCTGTTATACATTGTACACCCTCAGGGCAAAGACCGATTAAAGACGAAATCGGACTTGCTCGTACCGAAGATTGTTGCGATTTCCAGCAAAGAACTCATGAACCGCTACATCGCTCTAGGGCAGAAAGGTGTATCCTGAGATGCATAAATATCGCAAGCTTTTGATTCTGACAGCCAGCTACGGCGACGGACACATCCAAGTGTCCAACGTGCTCAAGCATAAGTTCGAGCAGAACGGCTTCCAGAGCGTCAAACTGATCGACTTGTTCGAGGCAGCGCACCCGCTCATGAACACGATCACGAAGTTTCTGTATATCAACAGCGGCGCTTTATCCGCCATCGGCCTCGATTATTACGGATGGAGCTACTATTTGACGAAGAATCTGAAGCAGGACAGCATGCTGGCCAAATGCTTGAACGTTCTTGGCATTCAGAAGCTGATGAAGGTGATCTTACAGGAAAAACCGGACGTCATCGTCAGCACATTTCCGTTCGGCGGCATATCCGACCAGTTGAAGCGCCGCGGCATGTCGATTCTGACGTTTACGATTTTAACCGATTTCGTCTTGCACAACCGCTGGTTGTACTCGATTCCGGACCGGTTTTACGTAGCGACGGAGGATCTGCGCCGGGAGATGATCGAGCGCGGCATTCCGGGCGACATCATTACCGTCAGCGGCATTCCGATTCGCGAGCCGTTCTATGAGACGTCCCGGCCGCGGGAAGATGGCGAGTCGGAGCCCTCCGTACTAATCATGGCGGGAGCCTATGGCGTACTGCGCGATCTGAAGAAAATAACCGGGCAGCTGTTAAGCGCGGCCGGGGTGCGCATTCACGTCGTTTGCGGCAAGAACGATAAGCTGAAGAACGAATTGCAGGCCAGCTTCGCGGCGGACCCGCGGGTGCGCTTATACGGCTTCGTGGACGATATTCACAAGCTGATGAGCCGCTCTTCCTGCATCGTGACGAAGGCCGGCGGCATCACATTGTCGGAAGCGATTCATATCAACGTCCCGATCATCATCTTTAAACCGTTTCCGGGGCAAGAAAAAGAAAACGCGAGTTACCTTTCCGATCAGGGCGTGGCTTTGATCGCGAACGAAATATCGGAGTTAACCCGTCAGGCGAAGGCGATCTTGACCGACGAAAAGATGGCGAATGCGATGAAAAACCGCGCACGCTCGCTGCAGGCCGGCTATGCCGCCAACCGGATCGTCGAAGACGTGTTCCATAGGTTGATGGTGATAGAGAGAACGAGACAAGGCTCAAGCGCGTAAGTTTCGCTAGATGGGGGACGTCATGAGATCATTACAAGCGGTTTTGCAGTCCGCTTCCTTTATTCGCTTGGCCCTGGTGTTGTTTTTTATCGAAGTGGTACGGAGCGCTTTCATTATTTCTTTCCTGCCTGCTTACGCGGCCGACCGTCTCGGCCTTTCCGTCGCGACGGTCGGGCTCGCCGTCTCGGTTCATTACGTGGCCGATACGGCGGTCAAATGCGTCGCCGGTTATTTGCTCGATCGGCTTTCGCCGCGGGTGGTCCTGCACGTGTCGTTGTGCCTCGCATTCGCCGGGCTGTGGCTCTCGTTCGTCAGCGATCAGCCGTGGATGCTGATCCTGGGCTCGGCGCTGATGGGGCTGGGCGTGTCCCCGATCTGGCTCATCTGCCTAAGCTCGATTGAAGAAGACAACCGTGGCTCGCAGATGGGTACGATTTATACGGTATGGCTGGCAAGCCTCGGGCTTGGCCCGGTCGCGGTCAACTTCGTCATCGACAACGGTTACGGGTTGACCTTCTGGCTGCTCGCCGCGATCTTCGCTGCCGGTTGGGCGGTCGCGATCGGCTGGAACATTCAAATCAAGCCGATACCGAGCTTTACGTTCAAGGAGCAAATGGCGCAGCTTCATCTCAAGCTCGTTGCCATGAAGCCGCTCGTACCCGGCATGGTGCTGCAGACGGCTGCGGCCGGCCTGCTCGTGCCGATCCTGCCGACCTTCGCCCATCAGCACCTGGGTCTCAGCTACTCCCACTACTCGCTTGTGCTCATAACCGGGGGCGTTGTGACGACGTTGTGCCTGATACCGATGGGCCGATGGTCTGACCGCTACGGGCAGAAGCGTTTTCTCGTGCTGGGCTTCAGCGCGTTGGCGGTAGGGATGGCCGGACTGTTGTTTGCCTCGAATCTCTATGCCGCCATGCTGCTGGCTGCGCTTCTGGGCGGCTCCTACGCCGCCGTACTGCCTGCCTGGAATGCGCTCATGTCCTATTTCGTCCCACCCGATCAGAAGGGAATGGGCTGGGGCGTGCTGTCGAGCATCGAGGGTCTTGGCGTCATGATCGGGCCGCTCATCGGCGGCTGGTTGGCCAGCTTGTATAACGAGACGGTGACGGTCGTCACCAGCGCCTGTTTGCTGGCTGTTATCGCGTTGTTTTACATGTGGATGCCGCTCGCGAAACCGTCTGCGGCAGGAGGCCGGGCGGAGGGATAAGAAACACCGGCAGGCTGCCCGGCTATTGGGGTTCCGGCTTGGCTCACACGTACGATTTGCCCTTGGTCAGTATGCAGGGAACGCCTTTGCCGACGGCGCCGGGCTGCGACATTTTCTCCAAATAACGAAGACCTCGTTCGCATTTGCGGCAGCGGGCGCAAACGTCGGACAGCACGACCTTCATATTAAATTGATTTTTGTCGACGGACGATACGGGCGTCTTTTTTTTCGATTTGTTGTTTTTGCTCATGACATTCATCTCCCAAGGCTTGGTTGTAGCATTGTATGAAGCGGATAAGGCTTTTGCCACGGGGGTGCGGGTTTGGGGAATAAAAAATTTACACAGATTGTACGTGGTCCCAATGTCCAACGGCTCATCTTTTTCGACAGCGCCAGCAGGAGTTTTGGCGCATGATGTCGTACTATTTCCAGTAGGGCTTGAAAGATCCGATTGCGAAGGCCCGGCCGGAGGAGGACGACTTATGAAGTTTACCATTTGCCAGACGGTTACTATCGTTGATATGAACGAGGAAATAATGGCCGAAGTATTGTTTGAACACGGGGAATTTGAGATCCCTGCGCTCGCCATCGGTTCCTCGGTCGTTTCTTACCAATTGGGATTGAAGCAGTTTGAAGTGGTGTATGACAAAAGGGAAGGCAAGCGTCAACGGTTCAAGGTGGTCGACATTGAGATCGACTTGATCCAACAGCCGGCATCTACGCGTGCGTTTCTTGAGCCCGTCACCTTAATCATCGGTCAACACGACATCGGCCTCATGTAACCTTGCTTTCACTCCGCACATGCGCTCCCGCCCGCCGCCGCTCTCCATAAGGCGCCGGGCGGGATTTTTTCATAAAAGGTTCATTTGGCACTTCGGGCAATATGTTCTATGATAAGGAAGAAGCGGAGGTGAACAACGATGAACAGAACGTTTGTAGGGCTTGGGGCGATCTGCGCCTTCTTGTCTGTGGCCTTTGGAGCGTTCGGCGCCCATGCGTTGAAGAAAGTGCTGACGGCGGACATGCTGGCAAACTACCAAACCGGAGTGCAGTATCAAATGATGCACGCGCTCGGTCTTATCGCGGTCGGCTTGGCGTTTGCTGCGATTCCTGACAGCCGTCAGCTTCGGTGGGCAGGCTGGTTCATGTTTGCGGGCATTGTTATATTTTCGGGGAGCTTATACGTATTGAGCTTAACGGGAATTAGAACGCTAGGGGCGATTACGCCGATCGGGGGCGTAGCTTTTTTGCTGGGCTGGGGAATGCTGGCCGCGGCGGTCTATCGAAAAAAATCGAACATTTAACCTATTTTTTCGGCGAATTCGCCGATTTTTTTATGTATAACGCCACAAAACTTGTTATTTTTTGTCTGATGGGCAGGAAAACCGGTGATTGTCGTAGAAATGTTCTCTAAAGACCTATATCGGCGCAGGTCGTCATGGGTATAACGACGCATGCGTATAAAGGGGGACATCCATGAGTAGGACAAACGAAGCGGGGAATGCAATTTATCGGCATCAGTACGGTCGTTACTTCATAGTGGTTTTGGGCTTTGCCGGGATGAGTTTCCTTGCCTCCGTGTTCCTTCCTCCCCCCATCGTATGGTTGTTCAGCGGCGTAACCCTCTTCTCTGCGCTCGGTTTCTGGCGCATGTCGGCTGCCCCCGCTGCGGGGCATTTGAGCGCAGGTCAAACGCCCGGGCCGTTACAGGCCGTCCAGGAGGCCCAAGAGCAGCTTGAAGTTTTGGGGGCGTTATACACCCATAACCCCAGCGGCATCGCCATTCTGGACGGACAGGGCTGCGTCGTTCGTTTAAACCCGTCGGCCGAGCAAATGCTGGGCTACCGCGAAGACGAATTGAAGGGTCGATCGATTGCCGAATTCCTGGCGTCCGACCGGATCAAAACAGCAGCAACGCTTTTCGCGGAAGTGCTGAAAGGCACGCCGAGGTCGTTCAAGTCGGCTGTCATTCATAAAGAAGGGTACCGCGTCGATCTCGATACGACGGCCGTGCCGATTAAAAGCGGAGCGGGTGTGAAAGGCATCCTCGTCATCAGCACCGACATGACGGCGGCCAGACGCTCGGAAGAACAAATTCGCCATATGGCTTACTACGATGATATGACCGGGCTGCCGAACCGGCGCCTGTTCGTGCAGCAGCTGGAATCGGCGATGGCTGCCATTACAATAAGCCATAACCGGCTCGCTGTTTTTTTCACCGATATCGACCGGTTCAAAATGGTTAATGACGGCTTCGGCCACGATTACGGAGACATGCTGCTCCTTCAGGTGGCGGAGCGGTTTACCCGCTGCTTGTCGGAGAACGATTTTATGGCCCGGACGGAAGGCGACGAGTTCGCTTTGTTCTTTAACGGGCTGGCGCCGGGTAACGAAATCGAGCAGGTGAGTGTCATCGCGGATTCGTTGACCGGCGTATTGGAGGAGCCGTTCATGCTGGAGCAGTATCAGGTCAACATCACGGCCAGCATCGGGATCACGCTCGTCTCCGAGGACGAGCGAAGCGTCGAAGAGGTGATGAAATGCGCCGATATGGCGCTCACCCGGGCCAAGGAGAAAGGCCGCAATAACTATCAGCTGTTTAACAGTCAGATGAAATCCGCATCGCTGGAGAAGCTGACCATGGAGCAGGAACTTCGGCGCGCCATCGCTAAAGACGAGCTGGTGCTGTATTACCAGCCGCAAATGGACATCGCCTCGCAACGCATCGTCGGCTTCGAAGCGCTCGTCAGGTGGGCGCATCCGGAACGCGGAATCGTTTCCCCGGGCCACTTCATTCCGTTCGCGGAAGAAAGCGGTTTGATTGTGCCGATCGGCGAGTGGGTATTGAAAGAAGCGTGCCGGCAAAATAAACATTGGCAGGAGCAAGGCTACAGCCCGCCGCCGGTGTCCGTCAATTTGTCCACGCGGCAATTTTTGCAGCACAACCTGACCGGCAAAGTGGCGGAGGTACTGGAACTGACAGGTCTCGATGCGGCTCAGCTGGAGCTGGAAATTACGGAGAGCAGCACGATGGACGTGGAATATTCGATCGATCAGCTGCACGAGCTGAAGAACCTAGGCGTGACCATCAGCATCGACGATTTTGGGACGGGATACAGCTCGCTTTCCTATCTGAAGAAATTTCCAATCGATAAGCTGAAGATCGATCAATCGTTCGTTCGCGATATTATGACCGATCCGAACGATGCGGCGATCGTCGCTTCCATCATTGCGATGACGAGACATATGAAGCTGAAAGTAATCGCCGAAGGCGTCGAAACCGAAGAACAGCTTCAATTTCTGTATCATAACCGGTGCGATGAAATCCAAGGCTACTACTTCAGTCCGCCGCTCAGCGTCGAGGCCGCGGAATTGTTGATGAAAGAACGCATGTAAGCGAAAACGGCAGCCGAAACCGGCTGCCGTCTTTGTTCTTCCGTATCAGTTAGCTGATTTCGAAGTCGTCGATCTCATTGATTTGGAGCAAGTACACCTTTTTCTCGTCGACGTGGTAAACGGATAAGTTGCCGCTAGGCGGGTCGATGTTGATAATGCGGCAAGGCATGCTGAGCTTTACGCCTTTCTCTTTGACAATGGACAAGCGCAGGAGCGAATTGTTCTCCTGACACTTCTTCATCTCCTCCCAGATGGAACGGTGGGGATCCGATTCCGCCCGGCGCGCCCCCTTTGCGCCCGGCGTTTGCGGCGCTTCCGTATTCTCCGGCGGCACCTTTAGATGTGAAGCCGCCGGGAACGGCTTCACATGCCGCTTCGAGATCGCTTCCTTCAGGGCGTACTCGATCTTTTTTCCTAACTCTACGCCCTCTTTCACTTGATAGTCTTCGACTTTATCTGAATTCAACAGATGCAGCAGCGTCTCCAAGGCCAGCCCGTTGGTTTCTTCCTCAATGAGGATATCCACTTTGAATAAAAATTTCCGTCTCGGCTTTTGTGGGTCATCCATATTGGCCGTACCTCCTAATTGCTTTCATCTGTACTACTATACCATGTTTTGACGTAAGGCTGTAGATCTATGGACAAGGCTCACACCGCGTGTGAGAATCATGCACCGAGGGGGCGTCTGCATCATATAGTGATAGCATATTGATCTTGAGGAGGGGTGCTTGATCATGATGCGAATGGAACCGGTTGAGGTAGGCGGCCGCACCGCACTCGCGATCGAGGTAAAGCTGCCGTTAACGACCCTGTTGGCCGTCACGACCGACAAGGGATATATCATGTGCGGTGCGCTCGACGTCGACTTGCTGAACCGGAAGCTGAAGGAGCGGGGCATCATTGCAGGGCGGGCGACGGGCGTTCGCACGATTGAGGAACTGCTCGAATCGCCGCTCGAATCGGTCACGTATAAGGCTGAGGAGCTGGGGATTACGCCGGGGATGAAGGGCAGCGATGCTGTTGCGCTGATGTTCTGAACGAAGCGGGGCTCGCCATTCGACGGATGGCCGATCGACGATTGCGTAAGTTCCGGATACTTGGGGCAGTTGAGCTGTCCCTTTTTCTGTTTTCCGATTTGCCGTGGGGAAGGAAGCGTTCTATAATGGGGTCAGCAAGTCACGGAAGCAGAGAGCGGAGGGTTCTTGATGATCAGTGACGACTTTACATTCAACGATACGGAGGGCGTGCTGATTACGGTGCATCGTTGGCTCCCTGAAGAGGGAGCGCCGGTTAAGGCCGTTGTGCAGATTGCCCACGGTTTGGCGGAAAGGGCACAGCGATACGCTCGTCTGGCGGATAAGCTGACCCGCTCGGGCTATGCCGTTTATGCGAACGATCATCGGGGGCACGGCCTGACGGCCGGGACCCCTGACCGGGTTACGCATATCGGCCCGAACGGCTTTGACCGGATGGCCGAGGCGATGGTGCAGCTGACGGACCGTATCCGTCTGGATTATCCGGGGCTTCCGGTCTACGTGCTCGGGCACAGTATGGGTTCTTTTTTGACGCTGCTGTACATGGAACGTTATCCCGGGAAGGCGGACGGCTTCGTCTTGTCGGGGACGAAAGGGAAGCAAACCATCCTGCATGGCCTTGGTTTCGCACTTGGCGGACTGTTCTCGGCCCTTCAAGGGGGGACGCACCGCAATCGCCTGCTGAACTGGCTGACGACGGGGCAGCACAACCTGCCGTTTCGCCCGAACCGCACCAGGCATGATTGGTTAAGCCGGGACGAGGCGGAGGTCGATGCCTATGCCGGAGATCCGCTCTGCAACGCAGCGGCTACGAACGAGTGTATCCGGTATATGATTAAAGGGCTGCTCGACGCCCATCGTCCCGAACAACTGCGGCGCATTCCGAAATCGCTTCCGGTGTATTTGTTTGCCGGAGAGCGGGATCCTGTCGGCGGTATGGGGAAATCGTTCTTATGGCTGGTGCGCGAGCTCCAGAGCCAAGGGCTTCACGACGTGAGCTATAAGCTGTATCCGGACGGAAGGCATGAGATGCTGAACGAAACGAATCGGGAAGAAGTCATGGAGGACTTGCTGCAGTGGCTCGAAGCCCGCGTGAACGCGGTAAGCGCAAGGCCGTAAGGAAGGGGAGTGCGGGAACTGGACGTTCAGAAAATATCGACGCGAAAAATATACGAGGTCATAGCCGATCAAATTAAAGCGCAAATTACGGGCGGACAGTTGAAGCCGGGAGAGAAGCTGCCTTCGACGAAAGAATTGTCGGAGCTCTTTCAGGTAGGCCGTTCGACGGTCCGGGAAGCGCTCAGCGCTTTAAAAGCGATGGGACTGGTCGAAGTCCATCAGGGCGAAGGCAGTTACGTGCGGAGCATCGCTTCCGAGGATGTCGGCCTGCCGGAATGGAATGCGCTGCTCATGAACCGGGAGACGGTTCTCGATCTGATCGAAGCGCGCAAGGCGCTCGAAACGTCCAATGCGGCGCTGGCGGCGGAGAAGCGGACGGAGGACGACCTGCGCAGGTTCGAATCGATTTTGCAGCGCATGGAGCGGCATCTGGGCGATGAAGAGGAGGGGGAACGGTCCGACATCGAATTTCATCTGGCGCTTGCGGAAGCGACGCATAATGCGATCCTGGTGCGGATGATCGATTCCATCTCTTCGCAGATGCAGCTGGCGATTCGGGAGACGCGCCGGCTTCAAATGTACGGAAGCCGCGCCGTCTCCGAGCAGCTTTGGCGGGACCATCAAGCTGTGTATGAAGCGGTGAAGAGGCAGGATGCCGAGGAGGCCCGCGAAGCCATGCGCCGCCATTTGTTTCATGTCGAACGGGGGCTCGTGCCGTATTTGAACAAGTAAACCGGCGAAGATCGGTACGTTCGACCGATCCTTCTTAGGAGTTCCGTTTCGGAAAGCCGAAGACGAGCAAAACAAAGCCGATCAGGCCAAACAACCAGACGAACAGGTTGTCGGTTAGTTGGGGGTAGACCGGCGAGACATCATAGCCTCGGCTCCGGCCGATCGTCGGCAAGTAGGCCGCGACTTTCGCGGCGATCCGTTCGGCTGTGTAAAAGGCGCCGGAGACGATCAAAAACAACGCCCAGCTTTTTGTAAAAGTCGTTACCCATGGACAGGACTCCTTCGGCGTTTGCTGGATTACTCTTACATGGACGGTAATTGATGGATAAAAGTTGCGAAATGGAGGAGCGCGGCCTTCTCAAAAACCAACTTATCTGATAACCTGATAAGTGTACGGCGAGTTCACTCGAAAAGGATGGGACTATGCGATGCGCGTTTCGCTATTTATTACGTGTTTGGCGGATCAGCTCTACCCCGAGGTGGGCGAGAGCGTCGTTCGTCTGTTGCACCGTTACGGCTGTGAGGTAGATTTTCCGGAAGCGCAGACATGCTGCGGACAGCCCGCCTATAACAGCGGCTATCAGGACGAAGCCCGAGAGGTCGCCCGCCAATTCATTCGCGCCTTCGAGCACAGCGACTATGTGGTCTCCCCTTCGGGCTCCTGCACCGGCATGGTTCACCATTATTATCCGCAATTGTTCGAGAAGGAGCCGGTTTGGCAGGCGAAGGCGGAAGCGCTCATCGGGAAAACGTACGAATTTTCGCAATTTCTCGTGAATGTGCTGGGCGTGAAGGATTTAGGCGCGGAACTGCCGGTGAAAGCGACCTACCATCCGTCCTGTCATGCGACCCGCTTGCTTGGCGTTCGCGAGGAGCCGGGCGAGCTGCTGCGCAACGTGAAGGGACTTGAGCTGATCGACCTGCCGAAGAAGGAAGACTGCTGCGGCTTCGGCGGTACGTTCTCCGTGAAGATGGCCGATATCTCGGAAGCGATGGTGTGCGAGAAGGCCGGCCATGTATGCTCGACGGGCGCGAATGTGCTGATCGGCTCGGATATGGGTTGTCTGATGAATATCGACGGCCGGTTGAATAAAGAGAACAAGCCGGTGCGCGTCATGCATTTGGCCCAGGTGCTCGAAGAAGGAGTGAAGCGCAGTGAGTCTAAAAGCCGAAACTGACAAACAATTGATCGGCACGGGGCTGAAGCGGAGAACCGAAGAAGCGCTTGCCAACGAGTTTCTGCGCAAAGCCGTCTCGTTCACGACGGACAAGTTGAAGACCGGGAAGCTGCAGGCGACGGACGAGTTCGGCAGCTGGGAGGCATGGCGCGAACGCGGCAGAGAGATCCGCAAGCATGTCGTCGAGAACCTGGACTATTACTTGACGCAATTCTCCGATAACGTGGCTAAGGCCGGCGGCAACGTCTATTTCTGCTCAACCGGCGAGGAAGCGGTGCAAACCTTCCTCGAGATCGCCAAGAAGCGGGACGCCAAGCTGGTGGCGAAGGGCAAGTCGATGGTGTCCGAGGAAATCCGCCTGAACCATCGGCTGGAGGAGCAGGGCATTGAAGCGATCGAAACCGACCTCGGCGAATACATCCTTCAGCTGGCCCAAGAAACGCCGTCGCATCTGATCATACCGGCTATACATAAGAACAAGCAGCAAATCGCGGACTTGTTCTCGAATGAAGCGGGCGAGACGTTCGCGCCCGATACGAAAGTGCTGGCGGGGTACGCACGCGGACGCTTGCGCAACTATTTCCTTGAAGCGGACATCGGGTTGACCGGCTGTAATTTCGGCGTGGCGGAATCCGGGGCGATTACGCTTGTTTCGAACGAAGGCAACGGGCGTATGGTCTCAACGGTGCCCCCATGCCACGTCGTGATCATGGGGATGGAACGGCTCGTGCCGACGTACGACGATTTGGAGGTCATGCTGAACCTGCTGGCGCGCAGCGCCACCGGTCAGAAGCTGACGACCTACACGTCGATGATTACGGGGCCGCGCCGCGAAGGGGAGCTCGACGGACCGGAGGAGCTGCATCTGATCATTCTCGACAACGGACGCTCCGCACAGCTTGGCGATCCGGTATTTCAAGAAGTGCTGCACTGCATCCGCTGCGCCGCCTGCTTGAATGCCTGCCCGGTCTACCGCCATGTGGGCGGCCATACCTACGGCAGCGTATACAGCGGCCCGATCGGCGCCGTGCTGACGCCGCTGCTGCAGCAGGATATGAAGGA
This sequence comes from Paenibacillus sp. EPM92, assembly GCF_016586185.1. Taxonomy (NCBI): domain Bacteria; kingdom Bacillati; phylum Bacillota; class Bacilli; order Caryophanales; family Paenibacillaceae; genus Paenibacillus; species Paenibacillus sp. EPM92. The sequence continues at coordinate 16,719 of NZ_BCPS01000098.1, read as the reverse complement.
GGCAGGGCAGTTGGCGTATGCGTCCAGCTTGTGCGGCGCCTGTTACGAGGCTTGTCCGGTGAAAATACCGCTGCACGACATGCTCGTCCAGCTGCGTGCCCGCAAAGTGAAGCAGGGCTTCACGCCTCTGGCCGAGCGGATTGCGTTCAAGACGTTCCAAACGGCGTTCGGCCATGTGAAGCTGTATAAGCTGGCGGCCCGGTCGGCGTATTACGCGCTGAAGCCTTTCGCGAAGCGGGGCTACCTCAAGAAGGCGCCGGGACCGGCGGCGGGATGGACGCAGTCGCGCCACTTCCCGATGCTGGCGGAACGCCCGTTCCGGGATCGCTGGAGCGAGCTGCAGCGGGAGCTGAAGCGGCAGCCGGCGAAGGCCGCGAGCGCAGCGAATGAGGCGGATGCGCTTGCCAATCAAGAGCAGCCACCGCAAGGAGGGCGGCAGCATGACTAAAGGAACGATACGAGGCCGGGAAGCGTTCATGGCGAAGCTCTCATCGGGACTCGGGCGGCAAGCCGTCCCGACGCAGCCGCCGGCGCATCCGAATCGCGGCGTGCCGGATTTTTATAAAGAGATCGCTTGGACGACGGAGGAAAAGATTGAAGCGTTCAGCCGCAATTGGACCGCGTTGACGGGCAAAGTGCTCGTCGTCGAGGAAGCGGAGGCCCGCGCGAAGATCGGCGAATGGCTGCGCGAGATCGCGGCCGAGCTCGGCGTCACCGGCGTATCCCGCTGGGAGCACGAAGGGCTGAAGGCGCTCGGGCTCGACGAAACGCTGGCGGCGGACGGCATCCCGGTCGTGCCGTGGCGGCCGATCGGGGAGGGCTCGCCGCTGGCGCCGGACCCGGCTGCAGCGGCGAGCGCCGTTGGCCCGGGCTGGGCGCGGCGAAGCGCGCTGCTTCGCCGTACGGAGCGCTGCGAGCTCGGCGTCGTCTGGCCGGATTACGCCGTCGCGGGCACGGCTACGCTTGTGCTGCAATGCTCGCCGCACCGCGGCCGTTCGGTCAGCCTGCTGACGAGCACTCTGTTCGCGGTGTTCCGCGCCGACCAGCTCGTCACGCGGATGGGCGAAGCGTTCGCGCACCTGAGCAGAGGAACCGAGACGCCGGAACAGTACGCCTCCTCGATCAACCTGATTACCGGTCCGAGCCGCAGCGCCGATATCGAGAACGATCTGACGATTGGCATTCACGGGCCCGGCAACGTCTATGCGGTCATCATCAAATAACCCCGGTTTCCGTCAGATGCTGCGTGCAGGCGAACGCGTTTCGGCGTACGTGCGTGCATACGCGGTTCGGGCTGCGCCTCTTTCATCCGCTCGTATAGGCCGATCGTCATGCAAGGCCAAAGGCCCGGGACCTATCGCACTCTCACACCTGTCATAGCTTCCATAGACCGTAGATAACGGTCTTTTTTTGTTGCACACTTAGGAGACGGAGCCGTAGTGAAGACAAATAAAGGAGAGGAGACAGGAGGATTGAAGATTATTCGACGGCATTCGACAGACACTTTTCTTCAATTTCTCCTAATCTAATAAACTCCTAATATTTGACTGAAACTTTCTGAAAGAATCCCGGTTATAGTATAAGTATCAAGCAAGGAGGGTGACAGGAATGAAAGTTATGCAGCTTCTCCACAAAGGTAAAGTTTACAACGGATGCGTTTCTTACGCAGGATCGGATTTGATGGAAGTCTCCTTCGAGGAGCCTTCGACGATTAGCGGCGGAGATTCGGTGATCTGTTTCAATTTTCAAGAGCGCGTGCAGATGCGTGTGCTGCAGGTATCCCGGAGCAAGCTGGTCCTGGTTCCGGCCGATTCGGAAGTGTTCAAGATCCAAGCCCAGCGCGATACCAACTACGATATGTACCGGGATGAAGATGTATCCTTCTCCAGCTATAAACTGAACACCTACGGCACGCTCAACGACGATTTCAAAACGACGGCGGTTCGTTACTGCTCGCTAAGCCGCTTGGGATTCGGTTTCGAGGTCAACGATTTTTCGGTTAAAATGAACCATGTGTACGACACCATGATCATCTGCGACGACGAGGCGATTCACCCGAAAATCATCGTTCGATACGCACATATTCAAGAGCGTACGATTCGTTACGGCGCGGAGATTCACGCGATTTCGCCGTCCGACTTGAATAAGCTGAGATACTATATCATCACCCAGCAGTTTCGTGAAAATTAAGGGGGTCCTGTGATGACCGAGTGCGATCCGGCGTTTCGCTTGCAGCGAGACGGCCGGTTTTTTTGTTGCCGCATCAAGCGGTGCGCATTGCTTTCATGAACAGCCCCAAAAAAACGTCCGGGAAAAATCAAAAATCCGCACGTTTTATGGCTGTAACCGCAGCATGGCCCCAAAGCCGGCCGCACTAATTATTCGCTCGTTGTCGCATGGCCTTCGACCCAGACGCGCCCGATTTGCAGCTGCGGCGATACCAGCAGCAAATCGGCCAGCTTGCCTTCGGAGATCGTCCCGGTTTGCTCCAGACAGCCGATCGCTTTTGCCGGATTGTGGCTGGCCAGCCTGCTCGCTTCCTCGACGCTCAGGCCGACCTGCTCGACCATGAAGCGCAGCGCCTGGATCATGGTCAGCGTGCTGCCGGCCAGGGTGTTGCCTGCTTTCAACCGGGCGACGCCGTCTTCCACGATGACCGGAAGGCCGCCGAGGTCGTATTCGCCGCTGCCGAGACCAGCGGCCGACATCGCATCCGTAATGAGCAGCAGGTTGTCCTTCCGTTTCGCCAGCGTCAACAGTTTAATGGCGGCCGGGTGGACATGATGCCCGTCTGCGATCACTTCGGCGTTGATGACCTCTTCGGTCAGTACGGCGCCGACAACGCCGGGATTGCGATGGTGGAGTCCGGTCATGGCGTTAAACGTATGAACGGCGTGGCGCAGACCGTAACGCGTCGCTTCCACCATTTGATCATAGGTTGCATCGGTGTGTCCTGCGGAGGCCACGATGCCTTGATCCGTCAAGCGCCGAATAAGCGGAAGCGCGTTCTCGCGCTCCGGGGCCAGCGTCATCATCCGGATCAGACCCGGGAATTCCTCCGTCCAGGCATCGAGCCAGTCGGCTTGCGGATCGACGATGAAGCTCGGGTTTTGCGCGCCGGGCCATTTGGGGCTGATGAACGGTCCTTCCAGATGAACGCCGCCCAATCGTGCATAAGGGGAACCGGCCTTCCTGTAGGCGTCTGCGGCTCGCAGCACGGCTTCGATCGCTTCGCGCGATTGGGTAACGGTCGTGGCGAGAAGCGTCGTTGTGCCTTGGCTGTTATGAAACTTCGTAATGCCGTCGATCGCTTCTTTCGTCGCCTCCATGAAATCGTACCCGTACCCACCATGCACATGAACGTCGATAAAGCCGGGCAGCAGCCAGCTGCCTGCCGCATCGACGCGCTGCAGGGCTGTGTTCGCCTGCCGTTCATCCAAGCCGTCCATCGGCCCGGCGGCGGCGATCCGTCCTTCGCCGTTAATCGCCACGTATCCGTCGCGGATCGTCTCGTTCTCCTTGACGACCTGGGCGTTAACGATAAGCGTACTCCAATTTGCGCTTTTCATGATAATAAGCTCCCCGCTTCCGCATCCAACAGAACGGCCACATTCGGATGAGTTTGCAGCAGCGAAGCCGGACATTCCGTCGTAATCGGACCTTGCAGGGCTTGTTTGACGATTTCCGCCTTATCTTTGCCGTGAACAACGAGCAGAATCATTTTCGCTTTCAAAATGGTGCCAACCCCCATCGTAATTGCCTTCGTCGGCACTTGCTCCGGGGTGTCGAAGAAGCGGGCGTTGGCCGCACGCGTCTGCTCGCGCAGCTCGACCACATGCGTGCCGCGAATAAGTGCGCCGTCCGGCTCGTTGAAGCCGATGTGCCCGTTGTGCCCGAGCCCGAGCAATTGCAGGTCGATCTGTCCGACCTGCTCCAGAAGCGTTTCGTACCGGAGGCATTCGGCCTCGAGGTCGGCGGCCATTCCGTTCGGGATATGGCACCGTTCGGGGGCGATATCCACGTGCGCGAGCAGCTGCTCCTGCATGAATGCGTAGTAGCTTGCCGCATGGTTCCGGTCGAGACCGACATATTCGTCGAGGTTGAACGAAGACGCCTTGCCGAAGCTGACGGTGCCTTGCTTGCAGGCACTCACAAGCTTCTTATAGATGCCCACGGGTGTACCGCCTGTCGCAAGTCCCAGCTTGGCGCGCGGATTCGTTTGCAGCAGGCTGACGATGATACCGGAGCCGGCTTCGTTTAACGCTTCCTGGGTTTCGAACTTTATGATATTCATAAGCTCATCTCCCTTTTTCTTTCCGGTATTTTTTCACTTGCTGGAACGATTGTTCAAGCTGGGGCACATAGTCGTCGAAGTCTTCGCTGACGAGCGCCGTGAATAAAATATCGACCACATGCAGCTGCGCGATGCGCGACGCCATATCGCCGCGGCGCATGCCCTCCTCTAAGGAGGAGGCGAATAGCCGGATATCGGCGGCTTGCGAAATCCGGTTGGAGCCGAACTTCGTCAGCGAGAGGGTGACGGCGCCGCGTTCTTTGGCGCATAACAGCGCATCGTACGTCTCCACGGTATCGCCGGAATACGAGATGGCGACCGCTACGTCGCCTTCCTCCAAGCTGGAGGCGGACGTTATTTGCATGTGGGAGTCCGGCCAGTAGTGCGCCATGATCCCTATGCGGACAAGCTTCTGCTGAAAATCGAGCGCGACGATGCCGGAGGTGGCCACACCGTACAGATCGATTCGTTTCGCCGCCCGGAGCGCGCCGACCGCTTGCTGCACCGCCTGAAGATCGAGCTGGCGCGTCGTATCCGAGATGGAGCGGATATGGTTCATCTCGATCGCCTGAACGATGCTGTGCAGCGAATTGCCCGCCACGATATCTTGGTACGTCGAATGGGTGGGCGTTACCGCGAGCTCTGCGCCCAGCTTCATGCGAAAGTCGCTGAGCCCTTTGAACATCAGATTGCGGCAAAAGCGCGAAACCGTTGCCGTGCTCGTTCCCGAACGGTCGGCAAGCTCGGTTATGCTGGATTGGACCGCCTCATGCGGGTGCTCCAGCACGTATTGCGCAAGCTCCTGCTCCTTGCGGTTCATCTGCCCCTGACTTTCGCGTATCGCTTGTAAAATGCCGGACATAGGATCACCCTGTATTCATATATTAAAAAATTTTACTTAAAACGTCATATATTTAAGAAAATATTTTTCATATTCATACTTATCATATCCCAAACAGGATCGCTTTACAACAGCTTCTTCCATTGACTTTACCGATTTCCGCGGCATCCTCTCCTATGAAGGCGGGGCCGCCTTTGGAGGAGAGATAATTAAAAAGGCCGCTGCCATTCCGCGAGGAAAGCAGCGACCTTATGCATGGTTACAAAGGATACAATAGCGGATGGCTAATCACAAGAATCGGCTGCTAGAGTTCCGCTGTTTTCGCAGGGAGCGAGAGGCCCGCCGGTCGCGAGCCCAGGCTTTACTAGGTCTGCCAGGTCCGTAAGCTCGACACTTTCAGTCAGGTAAACAGCTTTTTCAGGTTCTCGCCATACGGTGCGCGAACGACGCCTTTTTCCGTAATAATCGCGGTCACGTACTCGTTCGGCGTCACGTCGAACGCGGGGTTGTACACTTTGACGCCGACCGGAGCGGTTCGTTTGCCGAAGCCTTGCGTAATTTCGTCTTCGTGCCGTTCCTCGATCGGAATGTCTGCGCCGCTCGGCGTGTTCAGATCAATGGTCGACATCGGGCAGGCGACATAGAACGGGATACCGTGCGCTTTGGCGAGCACCGCAACGCTGTATGTGCCGATCTTGTTGGCCACATCGCCGTTCGCGGCGACGCGGTCTGTGCCTACGATAACGGCCTGCACCCAGCCTTTAGCCATCACGGCGCCGGCCATGTTGTCGCAGATCAGCGTCACGTCGACGCCGGCCTGCTGCAGCTCGAACGCCGTTAAACGTGCGCCCTGCAGTACCGGACGCGTTTCGTCGGCGAACACCTTCAGCGCGATGCCTTTCTCCTTGGCAAGGTACATCGGCGCCAGCGCCGTGCCGTACCGCGCCGTGGCGAGGCCTCCTGCGTTGCAGTGCGTGAGGACGCCCATACCGTCCTCGAACAACTCAAGCGCGTGCTCGCCGATCAGGCGGCACGTTTCCTCATCCTCGGCCTGGATCGCAGCGGCCTCGTCCAGAAGCGCGCGCTTGGCCGCCTCCGTCTCCACGCCCTCGCCGGATGCGCCTAACAGCGCTTCCGCCCGCGCCCGCATCCGGTCCAGCGCCCAGAACAAATTGACTGCCGTCGGACGGCTCGTCGCCAAATAATCGCATTGGCGGCCGACTTCCGCCAGTAACGCTTCGCGGCTGCCGTCGAACGACCGGACGCCCAGGTATACCCCGAATGCGGCCGCGATGCCGATGGCAGGCGCGCCCCGTACGGCGAGCTGCTTAATCGCATCCCATACTTGCTTCGCCGTCGTCAGCTCCAAATATACGATCTCATCGGGCAGCAGCCTTTGATCGAGCAGATCGAGCCGGTCCTCCAGCGAGTTCCAGCGAACCGATTGCAGCCAATCGGCCGCAGGTGTTTGTTGTGTCGTCATCGTCCATTCTCTCCTTACCGGGTGATCGCTCACCTTACGCGCGTACTTTGGTATGCAAACGGGTATGCAAACTTCCCGCTTAGACGGGCGCCCAAGTGCTGCACCTATCCCCGCAACACTTGGGCGATCCGTCGCTGCTTTTTACTTATGCCCAAGCATCCGCAAACGGATCTTGCGCTTTGTGACGTACCGAACCGCTTGGGCTCATGGCCCGGCAGGCCCTTATAACTCCGCTTTTATTAATGGACGGCCTTATCCGCGATTTCGATCAACTGCTCGATCGAATCCGCCTGCCGGTTAAACTTGATCAGCGAAGTTCCGATCGCCAGTGCGATGCGCTGGGCGCGTTCTTTCGCAGCTTCGTCCTCCAGCTTATTGATGTCGGCCACCTGGGCCAGACCGTGCACGCGGCGCACCATCTTGCTGCCGGTAAACCCGAACGTATCGCGGAGCACTTCCTTCATGTACCAATCCTGATAGCCGGCCGTCTTCGACACGCGGTCGACGCCATGCTCGTTCCAAAGCGAACGGAATTCCGCTTCGAACTTGGTCCAGATGTCGCGAATGGTTTGCGTCAAGTAAGCGCGGTACGATTTACGGGAGTCGGCGTCTGCGCTCCAGCCTTCCTGAGAGGCGAAGTTGAGCAGCAGGTTGGCGAGAACGGCGCCGATATCGAAGCCCATAGGTCCGTAATAGGCGAATTCCGGGTCGATCACTTTCGTCGAGTCCGCTTTAATGAAGATGCTGCCGGTATGTAAATCGCCGTGCAGCAGCGATTGCGCATGGGTTAAAAATTTCCCGCGCAATATAGCAACCTCCAAGTGTAAGGCCTGATCCTTCCAAACGGCTTCGACCGCGTCGCGGATCGCCGGGGGCACGTTATTATTCGGCGAATCGGTATACGGATCGTCGAAAATCAAATCTTCCGTAATTTTGCAAAGCTCCGGGTTGATGAACCGCTTCACCTGTTCTTTCTTCTGCTGCTGGTTCATCCCGAGATCGGACGTGTAAAATAGCGTCTGCGCCAGGAAAGTCGCGATATGTCCGGCGAAAAGCGGATACCGATTGCCGTCCATCAAGCCTTTGCGCATAATGACGTGGTCGCTCAAATCCTGCATGACGGTCAGCGCCAAATCCGGCTCATACGCATATACGTGCGGAACCAGGTCCGGGCACAGCTTGCCCTGAATGATAAGCGCTTCGCTCTCGATCCGGGCGCGGTCGAGGGTCAGCGGCCAAGATTCGCCTACGACCTTTGCATAAGGCAGCGCCTGCTTGAGAATAATGCTTTTACCGGAAGCAGGTTCAGAAATATGAAACACTAAATTTAAGTTGCCGTCGCCGATTTCCCGGCAGACCAACTCGCTGTTCTTGGAGAACAAGTCAGGTATGGAGCGGGCGTATTCAATGGCTTGGGCTTCGGAAAGTGCATGATAACCGGGCATGAGATGAATTCCTCCTTTTACACTAGAAAAACTTTTCATTGTATCAGTCATTGTATCAGTATAAAGCAATTTGATGTCGGTTGGAATAGCGGAAAACGGGGCGAGGCCAAGCAGGTCCGGCGTTTTAACAAAAAATTCACACCGCGGTAATCCTCCCGTAACGCTTGTTTATCAAACTGATACTTACAAAAGTTCATTTCTGGCTCTTATTCCGGAGGTCGATGGATGTGATTAAGATGCTGCAAAGAGCGCTGCTTGCGTTAGCTTCGCTCGCGGTCCTGACGGCCCTGGGGTTTGCCGCGGCTCTGCGCGACGATCCGTCGATGGATTCCGGCGCCAATCCTATGAAAGCGAACCTGCAGCAGCTGGAGCGTATAACGAATAAGTAGCGGATGTATGTATGGAATCAAACCCGTAATAAACAGGCAGGAAAGGGAGGGCGAACGCCTTCCCTTTTCCGCTTGGCGGCGTTCGGGCCGCGCATCGTCCTAGAAGGACGATCTGTTGCGATGCTCCACCAAATCGATCGCGCCAAGCACAACGTGAGCGAGACCGAAGCCGAAGACTGCAGCGGCAGCCATCGGATACTTGTTGCGAAGAGCGGCGCCGGACGCCGTGACAGCCGTGCCTAATACTGCTGGAATAAGACCTTCGCGCATGGTCCTTCACCCTCCTTGCATCTCGTAATGATGTAGCCCTATTAGCATCAATTAATGAGATCGATTTTATGCCGGTTCGGAATTGCATTGTTTTGGTTAAAAAACTATAATATCAGAATGGTTAACTGACAGGTGAGGGGGGGAAGCGACCTTGAGCGAAGTCATCGGATTGAAGGAATGGGCTGTAGCCGTAGAAGCGTTGGAACAAGGAAAGCAAATCCTGATCATGCGCAAGGGAGGCATTCGTGAAGAGACGAGGGACTTCGAAGTAGAGAGCGACAGTTTCTATCTTTATCCGACCTACGAGCACCAGCGGCAGGAGCTGGTGAAGCCGCCGTACGCGCCGCGCGTCGAAGCGTTAGCTTCGGCCTGGAACCGGGAACAGTCCGAGCTGACGGTCCGTTGTTATGCCGAGCTGGCCGAGGACATCCTTATCGACTCGCAAGAACAGCTGGACAAGCTGAGATCGTTTCATATCTGGACAGACAGGTTCGCGGAAGAACGGCTGAAGTGGAAGCGGACGAAGCCGCTGCATGTCATGCTGCTGCGGGTACATACGTTGGACGAGCCGGTTCGGGTGCCGATTTTACCCGAATATAACGGATGCAAGTCGTGGATCGGGCTGCCTGCCGAGCGGCTGCATGCGGCGGCGCGTACGCCCGTATTAAGCGATGAGGCGTTCGCCAAACGGGTCGACGAAGTGAAAACGGCGTTAAACGGCTAAAAACAAAGAATTTACGCCAAAAATCGCGCGTCTAGGTATTTATTGATTCCAAATGGTAAGATTTAATAGTATATTATGATTGAGAATCATTGAGAATCAGTTTAGAATGATTCTAAAGAGAAAACAATTCCAAAAAATACAGGGAAGCACGGAGGCAACTACACATGGCAAATTCTCCTCATTTTCAAATAGAGGGCTTGAAAGCGGCAATTGAAGGCAAAGAAATTTTGAAGGGCCTCAGCCTTGAAATTAAAGGCGGCGAAGTTCACGCCATTATGGGTCCGAACGGTACGGGTAAAAGTACGCTGGCATCCACGCTGATGGGTCATCCGAAATACGAGGTGACCGCAGGCTCGGTCGTGCTTGACGGCGAAGACGTGCTGGAAATGGCGACCGACGAAAGAGCGCGCGCGGGCTTGTTCCTGGCGATGCAGTATCCGAGCGAAATTACCGGTGTCACGAACGCCGACTTCCTGCGCAGCGCGATCAACGCACGCCGTGAGGAAGGCAGCGAAATTTCGCTGATTAAATTTATCCGTCTGATGGAAGGCAAGATGAAGGAACTGGAAATGAACCCTGAGTTCATGCACCGCTACCTGAACGAAGGCTTCTCCGGCGGGGAGAAAAAGCGCAATGAAATTTTGCAAATGCTGATGCTCGACCCGAGAATCGTCATTCTTGACGAGATCGACTCCGGCCTTGACATCGACGCCCTGCGCATCGTAGCAAACGGTGTAAACGCTATGCGTTCCGAAGATCGCGGCTTCTTGATCATCACGCACTACCAACGTCTCTTGAACTACATTAAACCGGACTTTGTCCACGTGATGATGCAAGGCCGCATCGTGAAATCCGGGGGTCCTGAGCTCGCAGAACGTCTTGAGAACGAAGGCTATGACTGGGTGAAGGAAGAGCTCGGCATCGTCGACGAAACCGTCGGGGGTACTGAAGAAGAGTTCAAAATCCCGATGAATACGACGGCTCCGAAATACCAATAAGCGACCCGGGAGGGACAGGAGGAAATTAACTGATGAGCACACAAACTCTTCCGATCGACCGCGTAAGCTTGGTGGAGCAGTCCAAAGCACGGAAAGAACCCGAATGGATGACGTCTTTGCGTGAACAGGCGCTTGAACTCGCAGGAACGCTCGATTGGCCCGTATTGGAAAAAACAAGAATCGACCGTTGGAATTTGACTTCCTTCGGCACTTATAAAAAGCCGGATGCGTTGGCAACGCTTGAGGCGCTTCCGGAATCCGCCAAGTCTCTGCTGTCCGTCGGCGGCGAAGGCACGCAGGACAACCTGATTATACAGCGCAATTCCGGCGTCGTTTACAGCCGTCTGTCGGACACGCTTAAGCAGCAGGGCGTTATTTTCTCCAGTCTGGAGGAAGCGCTGGAGACGCACGGCGATCTGGTGAAATCGCATTTTATGAGCGTAGTCGGCAAGGAGGAGAACCGTTTGACGGCGTTGCATGCGGCGCTTTGGAGCGGCGGCGTATTCCTGTACGTGCCGAAGAACGTTGCAGTCGACGTTCCGGTGCAGGCTTTGTTCCTGACCGACGACGGCGAAGCGAGCTTCTCGCCGCACGTGCTGATCGTTGCCGAGCAGCATGCTTCCGTTACTTACGTGGACAACTTCGTATCCGAAGGCAGCCTGAACGGTCTTGTGCAGAACGGCGTTGTGGAAATTGTCGCGAAGCCGGGCGCGAAAGTAACCTTTGCTTCGGTTCATAACTTGAACGAGTCCGTCACGGATCTGACTTACCGCCGCGCGCTGCTGGAGAACGATGCGCAAATCGAATGGATCGTCGGGGAGATGCATTACGGCAATGCAATGTCCGATACGACGTCGATTCTGAAAGGAAACGGCTCGAACTCGGACGCCAAAGTAATCTGTGTCGGCACGAACGATCAGAAGCTGAACGTGACGACACGCGCCGTTCATTTCGGCAAAAGCTCCGACAGTAACATGATTACCCGTGCGGTCATGCGCGACGAAGCGACGGCGATCATCAACGGCATCACGAAGATCGAACACGGCGCGACCAAAGCGAACGGCGAGCAAACGGAGAAAGTGCTGATGCTCAGCCCTAAATCCCGCGGCGACGCGAATCCGATCCTGCTGATCGACGAAGATGATGTAACGGCAGGCCATGCGGCATCCGTCGGACAAGTAAATCCGGAGCAAGTGTACTACCTGATGTCCCGCGGTATTTCACGCGAAGAAGCGCAGCGCCTTATCATCTACGGATTTTTGGATCCGGTCGTTACCGAAATTCCGCTGGAGCAAATCCGCTCGCAGCTGCAACAACTCGTCGAAAGGAAGTTGGGACAATGAACACGGAGATCCGGAGTCAGTTTCCCATCTTGAACCAAGAAATTAACGGCCATCCGCTCGTGTATCTGGATTCTGCGGCGACGTCGCAGAAGCCGGTATCCGTCATCGAAGCCGTGAAAAAATATTACGAGTGGGACAACGCCAACGTGCATCGCGGCGTACACACCCTCGGTTCAAGAGCAACGGACGCCTATGAGGGCGCTCGCGAGAAGGTCCGGCGTTTCTTGAACGCCCGTTCTGCGGAAGAAATCATCTTCACGCGGGGTACAACGACGGCGATCAATCTGGCGGCATCGAGCTATGCGAAAGCGGTATGCGGACCGGGAGACGAAATTGTCATTACCCCGATGGAGCATCACAGCAATCTCATCCCGTGGCAGCAGGTCGCGAAAGCGACCGGCGCCTCGCTGAAATATATGCCGCTGCAGCAGGACGGCACCATTCATTTGGCGGATGTGGAGAAGACGATTACCGAGAAAACGAAGTTCGTCTCGATTACGTACGTCTCCAACGTGCTCGGTGTAGTGAATCCGGTGAAGGAAGTTGCCGCGATCGCCCACCGTCATGGCGCCAAAATTCTCGTCGACGGTGCCCAAAGTACGCCGCACAAGAAGGTCGACGTGCAGGATCTGGATTGCGATTTCTACGCCTTCTCCTCGCATAAGATGTGCGGACCGACAGGCTTCGGAGCCTTGTACGGCAAGAAGGAACTGCTCCAGGAGATGGAGCCGGTCGAATTCGGCGGCGAAATGATCGATCATGTCGGGTTGTTCGACTCGACGTGGAAGGAGCTGCCGTGGAAGTTCGAAGGCGGTACGCCGATTATTGCCGGCGCCGTCGGACTCGCGGCCGCGATCGATTTCCTCGAAAGCATCGGTCTCGATGAAATTGAACGGCACGAGAAACATTTGACCGCTTATGCAATGGAGCGTATGCTGGAAGTAGACGGATTGACCGTCTACGGTCCGCAAACGAACCGTGTCGGTCTCATTACGTTCAATCTCGACGACGTGCATCCGCACGATGTGGCTACGGTGCTTGACGCCGACGGCATTGCCGTTCGCGCCGGCCACCACTGCTGCCAGCCTCTGATGCGCTGGTTGAACGTGACGGCAACGGCTCGCGCCAGCTTTTACTTATACAACAACGAAGCGGATATTGACCGTTTGATCGCTTCCCTCATCAAAACAAAGGAGTACTTCGGTCATGCAATTGGATGATTTATACCGCCGCGTCATCATGGATCATTATAAAAACCCGCGTAACCGCGGCAGCTTCGAAGGCGAGTCGGTCAGCATCGATCTGAACAACCCGACGTGCGGCGACAAAATTCAGCTGCAAATGCAAATCGAAGAAGGTAAGGTCAAAGCCGCAAAATTTCTAGGCGACGGCTGCTCGATCAGCTTGTCTTCCGCCTCGATGATGACGGATGCCGTGAAGGGCAAGACACTGGAAGAAGCGCTGCAGATGGCTGACAATTTTTCCGGTATGATGAAGGGCGAGCCTGTCGAATTCGAGTACGAGGATCTTGAGGCTTTGTCAGGCGTTAACAAATTCCCCGCACGGATCAAGTGCGCCACGCTCGCGTGGAACGCGCTGCGCAAAGGAATTGAACAAGCGAAGCATTGATCGGAAGCGTATATCGCAAACTAAGATCATTAAAGGAGGCTCGAAAGCCATGGCAAAAAAAATGCCTGAAATGGAAGAGTACAAATATGGGTTTCGCGACGAGCACAAAGCGGTCTTCCAGAGCGGTAAAGGGCTGACGCGCGAAATCGTCACCGAGATTTCCCGCATGAAGAACGAGCCGGAATGGATGCTCGAATTTCGTCTGAAATCGCTCGATCAGTTCCTGAAAATGCCGATGCCGAAATGGGGCGGCAATATGGAAGACCTCGATTTCAACGACATTCAATACTATGTAAAACCTTCCGAGAAGCAAGGGAAAACATGGGAAGAAGTGCCGACCGAGATCAAGGAAACGTTCGACAAGCTTGGTATCCCGGAAGCGGAGCAAAAATTCCTTGCCGGCGTATCCGCCCAATACGAATCCGAGGTCGTTTATCACAGCATGCAGAAAGACCTGGAAGATCAAGGCGTACTGTTTATGGATACCGACACGGCTTTGAGAGAGCATCCGGAAATTTTCAGAAAGTTCTTCGGCACCATCATCCCGCCGAGCGACAATAAATTCGCAGCGCTGAACAGCGCCGTTTGGTCCGGGGGCAGCTTCATCTATGTACCGAAGGGCGTGAAGGTGGAAATTCCGCTTCAAGCGTATTTCCGCATCAACTCCGAGAACATGGGCCAATTCGAGCGGACGCTCATCATTGCCGATGAAGGCAGCTTCGTGCACTATGTAGAAGGCTGTACGGCTCCGGTATACAGCACGAACTCGCTGCACAGCGCCGTGGTGGAGATCATCTGCCTGAAAGATTCCCGCGTTCGTTACACAACGATCCAAAACTGGGCGCCGAACATCTACAACCTCGTGACGAAGCGCGCCGTTGCGGAAGAAAATGCGACGATGGAATGGGTCGACGGCAACATCGGCTCCAAGCTGACGATGAAATACCCGGCTGTCGTTCTTAAAGGCCGCGGAGCTAAAGGCATGGTGCTTTCCATCGCTGTTGCCGGTAAAGGCCAGCACCAGGATGCAGGCGCGAAAATGACGCATCTGGCGCCGGATACGACGTCCACAATCGTTTCCAAGTCGATCAGTAAACACGGCGGTAAAGTAACCTACCGCGGTTTGGCATCGTTCGGCCGCAACTCGCAAGGGTCCAAGGCGAATATCAAATGCGATACGCTGATCATGGATAATCAATCGACGTCCGACACCATTCCGTACAACGAAATTATGAACGACAACATTACGCTCGAGCACGAAGCGACGGTATCCAAAGTGTCCGAGGATCAATTGTTCTACTTGATGAGCCGCGGCTTAACCGAAGCCGAAGCGACTCAAATGATCGTTATGGGCTTCATCGAACCGTTCACGAAGGAACTGCCGATGGAATACGCGGTCGAGATGAACCGGCTTATTAAATTCGAAATGGAAGGCTCGATCGGTTAAGGCAAGGAGCGAACCGATTCGTTCTTCAAGACACGCAAGCTGCGAATATGCAGCGCTGCGTGTCTTTTTTATTTCCAACGTCTTGCCGTGCATAGCTCCGCCGCTCCTGCCTCATGCTATGAACAGATTGGATTCCATGACAGACAAGGGGCAGGTAGGATGAAGAATGGCGGCACTCGTTCCATGATAATGAAGGTATTGATAGTAGCGCTCCTAAGCGTTACGGCCGGGTGCGGCCAACTGTCCAAGGAGCAGCAGCAAACCCGGCAGCAGAGCTTGGCGAATCGGGAACAGCAGAATGCGGACCGCTCGATCAGCGAGCAATATAACGGAAAGACGATGAATGTCGGAGACGGCAGCACGATTCACATGACGGGCTCGGAAGAAATACTGACGATTCCGTTGAAGACCGTTGACGGTGTGAGCTATGTGATCGGCTCGGAGCTTGCGAGTGCTATCGGGTTCCATCACAAGTGGAACGAAAGCAGCAACACCTTCATGATCGGCGACAACGACGCCGCTTATGAGCTGCAGGCGGGCAGTACGACCGCTCAGCGCGGGGATTCCAAGGTCCAGCTGCCGCAACCGCCCATTTTGCGTAATTCACAATTCCATATTCCGGTTTCCGCGCTCGGCAACCTGTTGGCGGACGACGTTCGCTTTGAGGTTCAGGGCCAATCGATGATCGTACGGGCTACGGGAGAGACCGTGCCGGAAAGTATGGATGGGCCTGACGAGGCGAATACGGGTGCTGAGCTAGATTTTGCCGACGATCCGAATGATCCGTACAAGGGGACGGGGGCGAAAGCGACGCTGGGTCAGGTGGAAGATGGGGACACTCTCTCGGCGGAACGTATGGAACCCGAAGCGGTTGCCGTGTTGAAGAACATCAACATGGATACGCTGATCGCTCAGGCGAAACGTTATCTTGGCGTAAAATACGAGTTCGGCGCTGAACCTTACCCGAAATCCGGGAAGTTCGACTGCTCCTCGTTCACGCAATATGTATTCGGTAAATCCGGTATCCAATTGAAGCGGACCGCTCGTGATCAAGGCAATCAAGGTGAACCCGTCAGCCGTAAAAACTTGCGCAAGGGCGACTTGATGTTTTTTTATGTGCCGGGCCGGTTCAAAAGCAATAAAACGATCGGGCATGTGTCGATCTATATGGGCGACCAGCAGATGATTCATGCGTCGCCCAGTCAGAATAACGGCGTGCAAATTACGAATATCAACAAAGCTTACTGGAAAAAAACGTTTTTGAAGGCAAAGCGCGTGGCCCTATAGCTGCAAATTGAAAAAAGTGCCGACGTCCCAGCCGACGCGGCACTTTCCTTTGTATGAAATGAACATAAGGGCTTTACATCCCGATATAACGGCTGTAGAGGCTTTTGGCCGCGACGGGATCGTCCGTCCCCTGCACGATCAGCCTGCCGTCCGGAAACAGAACGAGCGTCATGCCGGTTTCGAGATGGAGCTTAAGCAGAAACGGATTACGCTCTACCCGGCCGACCGGCGCAAGCCGGCGTTCCCAATCCGCAAGCGCGAGCTTCAAAGGGCGGCTCGGCTGAATTTGCACCGAGTTGCGGCCGCACAACGATTGGATCGTATCCTCCTGCACGTCCGCCTCCAAATATTCAAAGCGGCGCTCGCCGCAGCACGGGCAATCCGCTCTCCTCGCTTTACTGACGTCCACGCCGGCGAATTGGTTGAACCATACATCCCAGTGAACCATCTTCCGGTTGCGCTCGGCCTCCGCGCCAACGAGCAGCTTAAGCGCTTCTGTTGCTTGATGCGAAGCGACGGCATGGATGAGCGGGCCGATAACGCCGGCCGTATCGCATGTCTCGGTCGTG
>NZ_BCPS01000097.1:0-30083 GCF_016586185.1 Paenibacillus sp. EPM92 | reverse complement strand
CCTTGTGCCGGCGGCTGTCCGAACAGGCAGCGCAGACAGGGCGTTTCGCCCGGCACGATCGTAAGCGATACGCCGCGCGAGCTGACCGCGCCGCCATAGATCCACGGAATGCCGTGCTTCACGCTGACGTCGTTGATCAGGAAGCGGACGGCGAAGTTATCCGAGCCGTCCAGGATCAACTGCACGTCGGTCAGCAGCTCTTCGGCATTGGTGACGTTCAAATCGGCGACGACCGGTTCGATGCTTACGCCGGAATTGGTCGCCCGCAGGCGCGCTGCCCCGGCCTCCGCCTTCGGGGACGAGGCGGCCGCATCGGCCTCGTCGTACAGCATTTGGCGCTGCAGGTTGCTGCGTTCGACGAAGTCGCGGTCGATCAGGCGGACGAAGCCGACGCCGGCGCGCACCATATGATTGGCGAGCACGGTGCCGAGCGCGCCCATGCCGACGATCGCAATCCGCGACCGCAGCAGCTTCGCCTGACCGGCTTCGCCGATCGGAGCGAACAGCATTTGCCGCGAATACCGCTCGCGGTCGATCTCGATATGCTCAGGCCAGATATCCGGACGTTCGCTCATGATGCCGATCCTCCTTCGCCTGCAGCGGAAACCCCGGCTAACGGGTTCCACGGTCCGAGCTGATGTCCTTTCCATTCGGAGCCGTCTTCCCAGCGCTCCTTCTTCCAGATGGGAACGATTTGCTTCAACCGTTCGATCGCATAACGGTTCGCTTCATACACGGCGTCGCGGTGAGGGGCGGAAACTGCGATGACGACGCTGATCTCGCCGACAGCAACCGGGCCAAGCCGATGAGTGATCGCGCACAGCGCGCCGGGCCAGCGTTCGGCGATTTCACCCGCGATCTGGTTCATCGTCCGGATCGCCATGGGCTCGTACGCTTCGTATTCGAGCAGTACCGTCCGTTTCCCGTGCGTCCATTCCCGTGTCGTGCCTACAAAAGCGAGCGACGCCCCATGATTCGGATGGAGCACCTTGGCGGTGACGGCATCCGGGGATATCGGCTCGCGAGTCAGCTCCACCCAATCCGGTTCGCCTCCGGATACCGGCGGGATCAGGGCAATTTCGTCGCCTTCGCGTATAGCTGCGGAGGCTTCGGCATATTCTTGATTTACCGCAGCATATGCGTTCGATATTGCCTGAGATGCATGCGGGTAACGGCGTACCAGCTGCTCCTTCAGATCGGCTACCGTCCAGCTTGACGAATCCGTCTCAAGCTCAATTGTCCTTGCGCCCAACAGGTCTGCCAGACCGGCAAACAAAAGTACATTCAGCTTCAACTCGATCACTCCGTTTTTCGTAGTTTTCGATCCGGTTTAATGCGTTACGTTTACCTATCAGCATACCATAACCGGGGGCAAAAGTGATATAATGGCAGGTAAGCTCTAAAGAAACGGAGGTAGGTAGACATGATTGAAGTAGTAGACGATTCCAAAGGAAGCGTAAGGTATTCGTCGCCCGGGGAACTCGCTGCGGTTTGCTCCGAGACGATCGATCCGGAGCTTCGAATAAACGGCTTAAAGGGCCAAGCGGTGGATTGGCAAGCTTGGTATGAGGCGTGGAGCGCTGCGCAGGGGGCTGACGTTTCCCTGCAGCCGACGCACCTGCAGGTTGCGGCGGTTGATGAGTTTCAAGCTACGATTCCGTGGCACGAATTGCGGGATGCCTTTATCCTCTATGCACAAGAGGAGGGGCAGCCTTTACAGAAGGGCTTTCCGATTCGCCTGTATGTGCCGAACGGGAGCAGCGAATGTTTGAACGTCAAGAGCGTCGTCCGCCTTTGTTTACTGTACGATCCGGCATTAGGCGATAAAGCGACCTTCGGATTTTCCAATACGGTGACACCGGAGCAGATGTTGGCGAACCGGCAAAGCAAATAACCCCGATCTGCTAAAGGCATAGCTTTAGGAATGATTAAGAACGAAACTATCGCAAAGCGTCCGCCGCTTTGCGATTCAAGGCAGGTGGCTTGTATCACGAAAGAACGAGTCAGGCTTCGTATCCTACATACGAACGATATACACAGTCATTTCGATCAGATGCCCCGGATCGCTGAATGGATCAAGCGGTTGAAGGAAAATACGGGGGAGGCGCACACGCTGACGCTCGATATCGGCGATCACTTGGACCGGATGCGTTCCGAAACGGAAGGCACCGAGGGATTGGCGAATATCGCGGTGATTAACGCGACCGGATACGATGCCGTCACGCTTGGCAATAACGAGGGGTTGACGTATACGCCGGATGTGTTGGACCGGCTGTACGGCGAAGCCGCACGGTTTCCCGTTGTGCTTGGCAACATGGTTGCAGCCCGAACCGGAACCGCTCCGGCTTGGATGAAGCCTTGGCATATCATGGAGAAAGCGGGGCTGCGCATCGGTCTCATCGGTGCGACGGCCGCATTCTCGCTTTTTTACAAGCTGCTGGGCTGGGAAATCAGCGATCCGTACGATACGATCCGTCAAGCTGTAGAAGAGCTGCGTCCGCAAACGGACATCATCGTGCTGCTGTCGCATCTGGGCCTTCGCCATGACGAGAAGATAGCGGAAGACATCCCCGGCATCGACGTCATTCTTGGCGGACATACGCACCATTTGTTGACGGAGCCCCTCTCTGTCGGATCGACCTGGATTTGTGCCGCAGGCAAACATGGACAATACGTCGGGGCGGTGGATCTGGCGTACGAGCGGCAGACGAAACGGCTTGAGCTGGTTGGTGCGGGCGTACATGCGACGGCAGAAATGAACGGAGATCCCGAACTGCAGGCCGTCATCGACTTGTATGCGAACCAAGCAAATGAAACGTTGTCCCGGGAAGTCGTTCGTCTCGACCGCGATATGCCGATCGATTGGTACGGCGAATCGCCGCTTGGCAACCTGCTGGCCGCCGGTCTTCGGCGGTGGGTGGACGCCGAGATCGGCTTGGTGAACGCCGGCCAACTGCTCGGAGGCCCGCAGCAAGGGCCCGTGTCGGCCGGTATGCTGCTCAAGCTTTGCCCGTCGCCGATCAACCCGTGCCGGTTGAAGCTGACCGGGGCGCAGCTTAGGCAAGCGCTGGAAGAATCGCTGCTGCCGGAGTTTATGGATAAGCCGCTGTTCGGCTTCGGCTTTCGGGGCAAGGTGCTCGGCACGTTGTGCCTGGACGGACTGAGCGTCGAGTTTGATCCGGAGGGTGCTCCTTACTCGAAAATCGTCAGCGTCCGGGTAGGCGAATCGCCGATGATCGACGATCGGTTGTACACCGTCGGGACGATCGACATGTTTACATTCGGCATCGGATATTTATCCATCGGCCAAGGTATTGAACCTGAGTTTTTCCTGCCTGAATTTTTGCGCGACGTGCTGCTTCATGAACTGCGCAATGCGAAAGCTTTGCAGGACAGCAGCCGCGGGCGGTGGATAAAACGACAAAAGCATGTCGGAAATTGAAAAAATATATTGCTCTTTTGCCGGGAATCCGATAGGCTAAACCTAAGTAAGTGGATTTTCTAAATATTTGTTTAGAAAGAAGACGTGAGTACGACTATGCGCTTGCTTCCGATCAGCATGGTGGAGCCTGGCATGAGGCTCGGCAAAAAGATTTACAATTCGGACGGGTTAACGCTGCTCGCGGAGCAGGTCGAACTGACGCAAAACTTGATTCGCCGCTTGGAATCCCATGGTATTGATTACGTTTATATTGATGACCCGCGGACCCATGATCTGGTCATTCGGGACGTCATTTCGGATGAAACCCGGGTACGGGCGATAGCGGAAATACGCGAGTCGTTCCGGAGAATCGGCGAAAATCAGGTCAAACGTAAGGGCGTCGGACACCTTCAACTCGGCAAGACATTTCGCAGCTTATTGGACCTGATTCTGCAGGATTTAAGCTGTAATAAAGATGCGATGATTATGCTGACGAACATCAGCGTGATGGACGAATATTTGTACCAGCATTCCCTTAACGTATGCATCTACTCGACGATGCTCGGAATGGCCGAGGGCTACGGTCAAGAAGAATTGACAACGCTCGGTCTCGGGGCGCTGCTTCACGACATCGGCAAGACGCAAATTCCGTCCGAGTTGCTGCGCAAGAAAGAACCGCTGACCGATGAGGAGTTCTCGCATATTAAGCGGCACACGAATTTCGGCTTCCAATTTCTGAAGGACGAGCCCAACATTCCGCTGCTCGCCGCACACTGCGCGTTCCAGCATCACGAGCGGCTGAACGGCAGCGGTTATCCTCGCGGTTTAAAGGGCGACGAAATTCACGAATACGCGCGTTGGATCGGACTCGTCGATTCGTACGACGCGATGACGACACACCGTGTGTACCGCAAAGCGATGCTCCCGCATCAGGCTATGGAGATCTTGTTCACGGGTACGGGTTCGCTGTTCGATAAGCCGAAGATCGAGCTGTTCCGCGATAAAATCGCCATTTATCCGATCGGCGTCACCGTGACGCTGAATACGGGCGAGAAAGGCGTTGTCGTTGATCTCAACGCGAAAGTGCCGCATCGGCCGATCGTCAGATTGCTGGAAGACGAGGCCGGTCAGATGCTTGACGGCAGTAAGGAAATCGATTTGTCCAAGGTGCATACCGTCTTGATTACTGGTGTGAACGACGAAAAGATCACTTTAACAGCACCATGAGTTAAGCCCGAAATTCGGCCAGCACCGGTTTCGGGCTTTTTTCAATCGGTTTTCTTTTCATACATATTACGTTACAATAAGAATTGATCAGTAAGTGATAACAAGAATTCTAATGAAGAGTCAGGTGTACATAACAACATGTCTGAATTATTTGCCATACAGCCTCCCTTTCTCGAAATTTCGCCGCAATACGATCCGTGGGACCCGTTGCCGGCCTTTCGGCGGTACGGCCAGCACCGGTTGACGAGCGTCGAACTGACCGTAACCAATCTGTGCAACATGCGCTGCGAGCACTGTGCGGTGGGAGAGTCGTTAACGTTGTCGGAAGGAATCCGTATTCCGTTAGCCGACGTGCTCCGGCGGTTGGATGAAGTGGAGCACTTGGAGACGATCAGCATAACCGGCGGCGAGCCAAGCTTTCATGAGCAAACGGTGCGGGACTATATCGTACCGTTGTTGAAATATGCCAGGGAGCGAGGCGTCCGTTCGCAAATTAACTCCAATCTGACGCTTGATATATCGAGATACGAGGCGTTGGCTCCTTATCTGGACGTGATGCATATTTCGTTCAATTATTTGAACGTAGACGATTTCTACGAGGTTGGCTTCGTTCGCTCCGAACGGCGCACGCCCAGAGCGTCGGCCGTCAAGCTCTATGAACGGATGATAGACAATACGCGCGAGCTGTCGCGTGCCGGGATGTTCGTATCGGCCGAATCGATGATCAATTACCGCACTCACGACAAGCTGGTCGGTATTCACCGCCTGATCGACGAGATGGGCTGCCGCCGCCACGAGGTGCACCCGATGTACCCGAGCGCATTCGCGTCCAACCTGCCGGTATTGTCGCTCGACCAGACGCGGCAGGCCGTTCACCGGTTGCTGGACGGGAGGAACCCCGAGCTCTGGATGCTGTTCGGCACGCTTCCGTTCTATGCCTGCAGCTTCTTAGAGGAGGATCAGCAGATCATAACGCGTTTGCGCGGAGAACCGAACGTAACCGTAAGGAATGATCCGGACGGACGCAACCGGTTGAATGTGAATTTGTTCACGGGTGACGTCTACGTGACCGATTTCTCCGATGTGCCTCCGCTGGGGAATGCGCTGACTGACCGTCTGGACGAAGTGTTTGCCCGCTGGAAGGAACATCCGCTTTACAGCTCGGTCGGGTGTTACTGCCCGGGAGCGAATTGCTGCGGGCCGAATCTGTTGGTCGCGGATACGTATTATAAAGATGTCGATTTTTCAACCCGACGCGCCATCGTTTAATTACAAGCTGCCTATCACGCATGAGAAGGAGTTTGAACAGTAGTGGAGAGCCATAGTACGGGGTTTGATTTCGGTTCGATTGCGTTAAATCTGGTCCTCGTTGTTTTTTTAGTTTTCCTTAACGGTTTCTTCGTCGCCGCGGAGTTTGCGCTGGTGAAAGTCAGACAAACCCGCCTGCAGCAGTTGGAAAGCGAAGGGAACGGAAAGGCAAAATATGCGCTTGCCGTTACGAAAAAGCTGGACGCCTACCTGTCTTCGACCCAGTTGGGCATTACGCTGGCCTCGCTTGGTTTAGGCTGGGTGGGCGAGCCTGCGATTTCTCATCTGATCGTCGAGCCTCTGTTCGAAATGATCGGACTGGCCCAAGCCTGGTACGCGGACGCGCTCGCGATCTTCATCGGCTTCGCGGTCATTACGTTCATGCACATCGTCCTGGGGGAATTGGCGCCCAAATCGCTCGCGATCCAAAAGTCGGAAGTCACATCGCTTTGGCTCTCGGCGCCGTTGATGCTCTTCTACAAGCTTTTTTACCCGATCATCTATTTGTTGAACGGCGCGGCGAACCGGCTTCTGCGTCTGATCGGCGTCCGGCCCGCCACGGAGCTTGAAGCCGCTCATACAGAGGAAGAGATTCGCATATTGATGGACCAAAGCGCAAAGAGCGGCCATATCGATAAAGACGAGATGACGTTGTTTGACAACATCTTCGAATTCTCCGAAAGGGTGGCGCGTGAAATTATGCTGCCGCGCACCGATATGGATTGTTTGTTTACGGAACTGCCTTTTGAGGAAAATTTAAATATCGTGTATGAAACGAAGCATACCCGTTATCCGGTGGCAACGAGCGACAAGGATGAGATTATCGGGTTCGTGCACATCGCGGATATGCTGACCTGCGAGCCGAAGAAATCGCATCAGCTGCGCGATTTCGTCAGGCCGGTGCTGATGGTGCCGGAATCGATGGAAATCAGCCATGTATTGAAAATGATGCAGAAGAAGCGCTCCCAGCTGGCGATTGTGATCGATGAGTACGGCGGAACAGCCGGCTTGATTACCGCAGAAGATATTCTGGAGGAAATCGTCGGCGAAATCCACGACGAGTTCGACGAGACCGAACGGCCGGAAATCGAGAAGATCGGCGATGCCTACTCGGTGGACGGGCGGGTTTTGCTGGAGGAGCTTGACGATATGCTGGGCCTCGGAATCGAGGACGAAGCCGTAGACTCGATCGGCGGCTGGCTGTTCAAGGAGCTGGAAGGCAACCTTGAGATAGGGAAGAAGCATACCCTGGATCGCTTTCAATTCGAGGTTACCGAAGTGGATCGTCTGCGCGTGGTGCGATTAACGATTCGACCGATCTTGAAGCTCGGGCCGGAAGGCGAAGAACAGCAGAAGCCGGCACATTAATTTCGAAGGGGGCCCTCACTGGAATGTCGCTACGAACGATTCTTTTTTGCGCGTTAGGCGCTTTGGTTCTCTATGGATTGTTCACCGTCGGCTTTCCGTTTCTGCTCGCGCTGCTGCTCGCAATATTGCTGGAGCCGGTCGTGCAGGCGCTGATCAAATATGCGAGGTTCAACCGCATAGCGGCGGCCGTTACGGCCTGTACTTTATTTACCGGATTGCTGCTCGGCTTCATCTACCTGGTCGGCTTCAAAATGGTGTCCGAGCTCGTCCAGTATTTGAAAAACGCCCCGAGTTACTTGAACGAGGCGAAATTATTCATGGAAAACACATCCGTCAAAACGCAATTTTTCTTTGAGACGCTGCCGCCTGCGATGGCTGCCGACGTGCAGCATTGGATCGAGAACGGCTTGGTCGCATTAACGGAAAATTTGAACAGCATCGTTTCGGCCGTTAGCGGTTATTTGATCGGAATCGCCAGAACGATCCCGAACCTGTTCATTTTCTTCGTCGTGTTTGTCATTGCGCTTTACTTGGTTTCGCTAAGTTTGCCGAAGCTGCATCAATCGTTTTTGAACTTGTTCGAAAGCGGTTCGCGGTCAAAGGTCGTCACGGTGCTGACGGATTTGCGCCGGGCGATCGTCGGCTTCCTGTTTGCCCAAATGCTGATCAGCCTGTTAACCTACATTGTATCGTTGATCGGGCTGCTCGTGCTTCGGGTCGACTATCCGCTCGCGATAGCGCTTCTGATCATTGTCGTCGACGTGCTGCCGGTGCTCGGCGTAAGCGCTGTGCTGCTGCCCTGGGCCGTCTACAGTCTGCTCGTCGGCAATATGCAGCTGGCGATCGGACTGATCGTCTTGTATTTGGTCATTGTCGTGTTCCGCCGTTTGATCGAGCCGAAAATTATCGGAGACGCCGTCGGCATCAACGCGCTTGCCGCACTGGTCAGTATGTATGTCGGCTTTCAAGCTATAGGCGTCGTGGGCTTGTTCCTCGGTCCGGTTCTAATCATCGTGTATCAAGCGCTTCGCCGCGTCGGCATTTTGAAAATCAATATCAAGCTCGAAGGCTAGCCATCAAATAAAAGGGAGGACAAGCATTGCAAGGAGATGTAGCTAAGGTCAAACAACATTCCAAAATTTCAATCGCTAAATTAATCCGTCGCGCGTTCTTAATCTTTCTGGGCTCCGCGATCTTTTCCGTCGGGCTGGAAATTTTTCTCGTTCCGAACAAAATCATCGACGGCGGCGTTGTCGGCATTTCGATCATCACGTCCCATTTAACAGGGGTGCCGATCGGAATCTTTCTGGTACTGTTCAATTTACCTTTCTTGTACATAGGGTATAAGCAAATCGGTAAAACGTTTGCGATTTCCACCTTATATGCCGTCGCGGTGATGTCGCTCGGGACAACGCTGCTGCATCCGGTTAAAGCCCTGACCTTCGATCCACTGCTCGCTGCCGTCTTCGGAGGCATCATTCTGGGGGTAGGCGTCGGCTTGGTCATCCGTTCGGGCGGTTCGCTCGACGGAACCGAGATTATGGCGATCTTGTTCAGCAAGAAGCTGCCTTTCTCCGTCGGCGAAGTCGTCATGTTCTTCAATCTGTTTATTCTCAGCAGCGCCGGCTTCGTGTTCGGCTGGGATCATGCGATGTACTCGCTGATCGCTTACTACATCGCTTTTAAAGTTATCGACATTACGATCGAAGGGTTCGACGAGTCCAAATCGGTCTGGATCATCAGCGACAACAGCCGCGAGATCGGCGATGCGATCATACAGCGGCTCGGCCGCGGCGTCACCTACCTGCAGGGCGAGGGCGCGTTCACGGGCGGCAACAAGCTCGTCATTTTCTGCGTGATTAACCGGCTGGAGGAAGCGAAGCTTAAATCGATTGTCGAAGAGCTCGATAACTCCGCGTTCCTGGCCGTCGGCAACATTCACGATGTGAAGGGCGGCAGGTTCAACAAGAAGGACATCCACTAAGTAAGGATGAATAGTGTTCCATCCTATCACGACCCCGTCGGTTATTCCGGCGGGGTCTGTCCTTTTACACGCGGATTCCTATACAATCGATCTGCAGATGCAGGCGCCGATCGGCGCGCGATAAAGGTGCGAGCTTCCATGGAAGAAAACCGTCCGCGTTTTCGAGGGCAATTGATCTTGTTTGACTTGGACGACACGTTATTTGATTATGCGAGCACTTGGCATGCAGCGCTCGTGCGAACGTTCTCCGTATACGGGCCGACGGCGGGATTGAATCCGGAGGAAGTGACCCGAAGGTTCCTGGGCGTTAACGACCGACTGTACGGCGAATATGAGCGAGGCGGCTACGGCAGCCGGCCTCCGTGCATGAGCCGCTAGGAATCATTACGCATTGGTCCGGACTGCCGTCGGTTTGTGAGTTGGATTGATAATTTTTGCGGTTCTCTTAATAAACCCGGCGGGCGCCTAAATATTTCGGTCCCCAATAGCTGCTGTCGAGCTTCTGGATATAGATGCCGGCCGAACGGGTGGCCGATATAAACTCGCCGTTGCCGATATAAAAGCCTACATGGGACGCAACGCCGGGCTCGTTCAGGCCGAAGAATACGAGATCGCCGGGCATGAGCCGGCTGCGGTTGACGGGCGTGCCCATGGTGATCATCGTCGTGGTGTTGGTACGAGCCATCGCAACGCCGTGCTTGTTGAACATAAAATACACAAAGCCCGAGCAGTCGAAGCCTGCAGGTGTTGTGCCACCCCATACGTAGGGAACGCGCATGTAGTTATTCGCGTCGGCGAGCATCGCTTTTTTGACGAGCGCCCGGTTGAGCGCCGTGCGCGTGATCGGGCCTGCTTTACCGTCAACCGCCAGGCTGTAGGCGCTTTGGAACGAACGGACTGCTTGCTGCGTTACCGTGCCGTAATAACCGGTGATCGTCGGGTAAGTAAAATACCCTAGCGTCTTGAGGTCGCGCTGCAGCGCGGAAACCGAGTCACCGGACATACCGAGGCTCAACGTCGAGGAGACTTGCGTGTTCGCGGCCCAAGCGGGAATCGCGGATTGAGGCAGAGAAAGGATGATGCCGGCTCCTAACAACGTGATCACCATCGTTTTTGCAAGCGATTTCTTCATGTGTGAGAACAGCTCCTTTTATTAATTTCCAAAATTGGCAGCACTTGCTGACATTTTATACGTATACCGGACTTGCCCTCAATGTATAAATAATGGTAGACGCTCACAGAAGGAGGAA
The DNA here is from genome assembly GCF_016586185.1 of Paenibacillus sp. EPM92. Classification (NCBI taxonomy): domain Bacteria; kingdom Bacillati; phylum Bacillota; class Bacilli; order Caryophanales; family Paenibacillaceae; genus Paenibacillus; species Paenibacillus sp. EPM92. Next base: position 19,525 of record NZ_BCPS01000097.1, on the reverse strand, counting down.
TTCGCCTCATGCATCAAACCAAAGTATGGTTTCCGTACGTAAGTCCGATGGACCCTTGTCCGCCCGTACTCGAGAAGACGTACTCGACCCCCCCGAACTTATACATCGGCTTTCAACCGCCCAATTTGCCGCAATTTTCCCCCCACGAAGCGCTTCGGCTAGGCACATTATGGCCGGCGCTTTACAGCCCGTACCATCCTCGAAAATATTGACCGACAGGAGGAACCGGAATGTCGCACGCACTACCCGAGCATTTCTATCGGCAGCTGGAAGAGCTGCAGGCCGTCGATTTTGTGCTGGTCGAATTGACGCTGTATTTGGATACCCACCCGCAGGACATCCAAGCGCTCCAGCAATACAACCAATACGCGCAACAACGGATGCAGCTTGCGTATCAATTCGAGCAGGAGTTCGGTCCGTTGAAGTCGTTCGGCCAAAGCTTCTCCAAGCAGCCTTGGCAGTGGATCGATTGCCCTTGGCCATGGCAAGTGTGAACGGCGCAACCGAGCGGACGAAGGAAGGGGAGAATTCGGATGTGGTTGTATGAGAAGAAGCTGCAGTACCCGGTAAAAGTAAGCAAGTGCGACCCGCACATGGCAAAGCTGCTCCTGGAACAATATGGCGGCGCGGACGGGGAGCTGGCAGCTGCGCTCCGTTACCTGAACCAACGATACAGCATCCCGGATAAAGTGATCGGGCTGCTGACGGACATCGGAACGGAAGAATTTGCTCATTTGGAAATGATTGCCACGATGGTTTATAAGCTGACCAAGGATGCGAGCGTGGATCAATTGAAGGCGGCCGGGCTGGACGGGCACTATGTGAGCCATGATAGGGCGCTTTTTTACAGCAATGCCGACGGAGTGCCCTGGACGGCGGCCTACATTCAGGCCAAGGGCGATCCCATCGCCGACTTGTACGAAGACATTGCCGCGGAAGAGAAGGCCAGAGCGACGTACCAGTGGTTGATCGATATGACGGACGATGTGGATTTGCAGGACGGCCTGAAATTTTTGCGAGAGCGGGAAGTGGTTCATTCGATGCGGTTCCGTGAAGCGGTTGAAATTCTGAAGACCGAGCAAGGCGCAAAAAAAATATTTTAAGCGAACCTCGCTCTCCGACAGTTGTCGGGGAGCTTCCTTCGTGGTGTAAAGAAAATTTTAGATTGGCGTCCGTCTAAAATACGGTTCTCGGGCTCAACGCGTTATCCGTACCGATTACAATCGGGCTGCTCCTGTTTTTCCGCGTTCACTGGAAGAAGTATCTGCGAATTTATTTTGGTATCGGCCTGTAAGCCCGCCCGCCCGTCATTTGACAACCTCGGACAAACATGGTTGTATAAAATGGTACCGGGGGGAGGAATCAAGCATGGTTCATAAATCGTTGCCGGAAGCGATGATTTTCGATGTGGACGGCACTTTGTTCCGCACGGAGACGCTGATCTTGCCGGCCTACCACGCCACCTTCGACCAATTGCGGGCGGAAGGCTTATTTCATGGCGAAACGCCGCCCGAGCGTTATATTTTGGGCGGTTTGGGCATGCTGCTGGAGCACATCTGGGAGCAAGTGATGCCGGAGGCCGATCGCCATGTGCACCGCCGTGCCGATGAGCTGCTGCTTAAGCTGCAGCTCGATGGGCTGAGACGGGGCGAAGGCGAGCTTTACGCAGGGGTCGCGGATACGCTGCAGCGGCTGCGGGAACGCGGTATCCGGTTGTTTACGGCGAGCAACGGACTGGAGGCTTACGTGAAGGGCGTTGTGAAGCACCAAGGACTGGAGCCGTTGTTCGAGCCGACCGGCATGTACAGCGCCGGCGAATTCCACACGCGCTCCAAAGTCGATCTGGTGCGGCTGCTGCTCGAACGCCACGGCATCCGGCGCGCATGGATGGTCGGCGACCGTTCTTCCGACGTCGAAGCGGGACATGGCAACGGGCTGTACGTGGTCGGCTGCGATTACGCCGGCTATCGCAAGCCGAAGGAACTGGACGAGGCGGATGTGCGCATCGGGTCGTTCAGCGAGATCATCGCCCTGCTGGATGGCGCCGAATAACAAGAAAGACTCGCTTGAACCCGTGAAGCTTCGGGCTCGACCGCGAGTCTTTTTCTTATTCTATCGGCTTGTCGTTGCTCTGCTCGCTCAGCCACAAGGCGAATTCGAGCGGGCGGCTGATCGCCTTCACATACGTTCCGTTCTGGCCGATCCGGCGAAACACCTCGCGTGAAGGCTTCGGATTGACCTCGAGCAGCCACACGTGTCCCTTCGGGTCGATCGCCAGATCGATGCCGACCTCGCAGAAGACGTCGAATTTGTTCTCCAGGTGCTTGACGACGTTAAGGCCCAGCTCATAGGCCTCTTCCCGGACGGCATTCACTTTGGCGCTGTCCTTGAACCGGTTGTACAGCAGCGTTTCCATCGGCGCGGCGGTGCCCCCGCCATGCAGGTTGGACGTAACCGATCGCTTGGGACCGATCCGGCCTACGCAGCCGGTCACCTGCCATTCTCCGTTTCCGTCCTTCTGTACCAGCATCCGAAAGTCGTGCACGCGTCCGTCCTTCAGCTCCAGAGGGATGCCCTGCTGCACGATATATTGGTCCGCGAGCTTCCATTCGGCCACTTTCGCGGCGATTTGCCCGGTGGTGACCTTTTGCACCGGCAGGATGCGGCGGGACGGATCTCGTCCCTGCATCAAGTAGGAACGACCGCCCGGCAGCCGCTGGAGCCGGATAATGCCGCGGCCGCCGGTGCCGCTCTTCGGTTTCATATAAACGACCGGATAGCGGGTCAGGAAATGACCGAATTCCTTGCCTTCCTTGAACGGGATCGTCGCCGGCAGATGGGCGGCGATATCCGCTTGCTCGGCGAGCAACTGATGCATCTTCCACTTATTGCCCAGCGGGCGGCTCAAATAACGAAGCTCGGCGTACTTTTTACGGAAGCCGGACAGCTTCAGGTAATTTTCCGTGCCGTGATACCGGCACCGGTCGTAAATCAGCGGAGGGAAGGCGGTCGATTTACGCACCCATTTGCCTTGCTCCGGTTTGTAGGTTAAAGCGTTGACGCGGGCGTTCCCCTGAACGTCGTCCGGGGTGAACACGAGCACCTCGAGCCCCAGCTTCGCACCGCATATGCACAGCTTGCGGAAAAACGACAGCTCTTCCAGCCGTCGTCCGCTTAAATACATGGCCAATACGCCAACTGTTTTCATGGTCGCGAGTCACCTGCTTACCGTTTGCTGCCGAAACGGGTGTTCTTTTTGGACAAGAAGATCGAGTAGCGGATGAGGTTTTCAAGCGATTTTTGCCGGATCGGCGGCTCGTCGAATTTCATCGGCTTGGAATTCGCTTCGAAGAACCAAATGTGGCCGTCGCTGTCCACACCGAGATCCATTGACATTTCGCCCAGCTTATAGCCGCTGGACGATTCGATCTGCTTGGCGATCGTGAGCGCCGCTTGTTTCGCCCGCTTGATGATTTGTTTGCTGCCGGCGGGGCCGAACGAGTGGGAGAGCAGTTTGCCCGGATCGTCGATCGACCCGCCCCGGGGCACGTGTGTCGTAATGCTGTTCTTCCCGGCCAACCGGGCGCCGACGCCGGCGATGCTCCATACGCCCTTGTGGTTCTTCTGCGCGAGCAGCCGCAGATCGAACGGACGCTGCTTATAGTGGGATAGGGCAATGCCCTGTTGAATGATGTAATCCTTGGAGCCGACCAGATGGCTCACCCGCGACCAAAGCTGGGATACGCTCGAAAAGCGGGAAATTTGGCTTCTGGTCCTATCCTGAATGCTGAGCTCATACTGGTTCGCTTTCGCCGCTTGGCCGTCCATTCTGCTGATTCGCATGATGCCTTTGCCGGCTTTGCCGCGAATTGGCTTGAGGTAAAGAAACGGGTAGCTCTGGAGAAGTTTGTCGAGGTCCTCACGGGAAGACAACCTTTGGGTCGTCGGAATGAACGGCTGCGTACGCTTCGATTTGTTGAGCCATTCGAATAAGGTCCATTTGTTGAAGAACGAAGGGTTGAAGAATCGTACCTTCCCGTGGCGCAAGCAGGCTTGAATCACCTGCTGCACCTCCGGGAGAAGCTCGAATTTGCGGTAGGGAATGCGGTTATAGATGACGTGCGGCATCGGGAGCAGTTCTCTGATCCATGATTGGGTCTCCGTATGATACCGGTAACCGACTGCATTTTCCTGGCTGAGCTTAAAGTCGGCGGTCGTCATGACGAATACGAGCACGCCGCGCTCTTCCCCCATTCGGATCAAATCGATAAAATTTTCTTGATTCCCGCGAAAAGGCCTCTTTTCATCCGCATAAGTGAGGATGGCCAGCGTCGGACGCTGACGGTTGCTATCGGACTGTCGTTGCGATCCCATTCAAGTATCCCTCCTTGACCGAAATCGGCTCAGGTAGAGGCAATAGTCGTACATGTACTGCAGCGAAGCGCGCCCTTCTTCCTTAAGGGCGGGATGCTTGAAGATCGAGCGGCCCGGCTTGGAATTGGCCTCGAACATCCAGATGCGTTCGCTCTTGTCGATCCCGATATCGAAGCCGAGCTCGCCCAGCGTATGCCTGTAATTGCGCTCAATATCCTCGGCCAGTTTGATGGCGGCCTCCTTGGTGCTCGATAATACAGCGTCGGCGCGCGCGCCGAAAACTTGCTGCAGCACCTGCTCGGGCGTCATCAGCTGACCGCCGGTGCGCACATGTGTCGTGACACTGCCCCTGCCGGCTTTCTTGGCGCCGATGGCGGCCACGACCCATTGGTTTTCGCTGTTCTTGGTCATGTGGAAGCGGAAGTCGATCGGACAGCTGTCCAGCTCGATCAACCGGATGCCTTGCTGCGACACGTAGCCGTGCAAGCTGCCGTTATGCCGGTTCAGCAGCGCCATCAGCCCTTCGAACTTGCTGAAACGGAGCAGCACGTTGCGGCCGTTGCGCCGGAAGCGGGCGTAATAGCCGCGTTTCGGATTATAGGTCAACCGGTAAATGCCGATTCCGAGGCTGCCGGCCGTCGGTTTCAAATATATGAATTTGTGCTTCTCCAGCATTTCTTTAATTTGCATGGCGTTCGGGTTGATGTGCGACTCCGGCACATGGTTGAACACATCGGTACCCTCCAGCAAGTTGTAAACGTCCCATTTATCGAAAAAGCTCCAGTTAAACAGCGGGATGCCTTGTCGCACGAAGCGCTGCTTGAAGGCGTTCATCGACGCCAGCTTCTCGGCCTTGCGGCTCGGCAGCCGGTTGTACACGACGTCCGGCAGCGGGACGGTCTTGCGCGCCCAGCCTCCCTCTTTCAGCGGGATCGTGGCCGAGACGGTGCCTTGCGACCAGTTCACGTCGTTCGGGGAGAACCCGAAATAAAACGCGCGATCCGCGCCGACGCGCATGAATTGACGGATGAACTCGGTGCGGGACCCGAACGGCGCGGAGCTCCCTCGCACAATGTTCGTCAGAATCCCGATCATCGGTCCCAGCCGAAGTTCCTTGCCGTTGGCGCTCGTAATCATGGTGGTACCGTCGCGGGGCAATCGCAATTGGGTATAAACCGACGGTGTCATATACAGGTGGTTACCGCTTTTTTTCAGCAGCTTGAGTCTTAAGGAGACGCTTTTGCTGCCGAGCTTAAGGGTCACGTTTTGAGCTTTGGCCAGCTTGAGCGCTTTGGCCAAGTCACCGCTGACATAAACGACGCGTTCCTGTCGCGGGGTGACATGAATCGTGCAGGTTGTCAAGCTCATGATGAACCTCCTACAGAACGATGCCGTGTTGGGCAAAAGTTTACTTCTTCAGCGAAAAGCTGCGAGCCGGTGCCGCTGCGGTTTGCCGGAGCAAGTAATCGGCATACCGCAGCGGATTGGCGACAGCGGCCAATCGCGCCTTGTCGTCGCGTAAATAAGTAAAGATGGAGCGGCCGGGTTTGGAGTTCACTTCGAGCATCCAAATATGTCCGCCCGTGTCGACACCGAAATCGATGCCGAGCTCGGCGAGCCGCCCGTGACGAGATTCAAGCGCCTCCGGCAGCGTATCTGCGAGCTGTCGCAGCTCCGCGAGGATCGCTTCGGCGCGGGCCCGCCCGAATTCGCGGGCGAGCATCGGTTCGGCGGCGCAGGCCATGCCGCCGCCGTGCAGGTTCGCGGTCAAGCTGCCGCTTTGACCGCGGCGTACGGCCAGGCCGGTCAGCTGCCAGCGGCCTGCGCCGTTTTTTTGCACGAGGGCGCGCACGTCGTACGCGTCGCCCTCGCGGGTGTGCAGCGCCAAGTAGCGCTGCAGGAGATAGCTGCGGCGGCCGATCAGGCGCCGCAGGAAGGCTGCGAGCGCGGCGCCGCTTTCGAAGCCGCGCGCGATCTCCCGGTTGCGCGCATCGCGGCCGCGCAGCGTGAACGCGGGCGTCTGGCCGCCGGGCTCGGCGTTGCGCCGCACGTGCAGCACGCCGCGGCCTTGCGAGCCGCCGAGCGGCTTGAGCACGGCCTCGCCGTGCTCGCGCAGCCAGTCGGCGAGCATGCGCATGCTGCGCAGCAGCTCGGTCTGCGGCAGGTAGCGGTTAAAGCGGCCGTCGCGGTCGCGCGCGAGCAGCCGCTGGACGTCCAGCTTGCCTTTCAGGCCGCTGCCGAGCAGCCGGACGTTCGGATGCCGCTGCAGCCGCCCCATCGTCTCGCGGTAGTCCGCATACTGGCGCCGCGTCGTAAAGAAGCAGCGGTCGTAGACGATGGCCGGCAGGGCGAACGTGCCGGGGACCCACTGCCCGGCGGACGCCTCATAGGTGTAACCCGTTACCCGTTCTTGCTCCCAGTCGACACTGTTCGGCGTAAACACATACACAGACAGGTGGAGACGCGGGCCAAGCAAACATAAGCGGCGGTAGAAGCCGCGGTTTTCAAAAGGCGGCGTGTATTCGGCCGGCGTAGTCATGATGCCTACCGTGCGTTCGCCGCCAGCGTTTTTGCCGAAGATCATCATGCGCTGCACCTCACAACCGTAAATTTGTTTCGTTCACAGGGGATTCCTCATCCTTAGCTCCATGGGGAATCAAAACTTCGCCGCAGAGCGGGCGTACTGCACCAGCAGTTTGACCGAAGGGCGAATTTTAGGGTCGCTCGACAGCGGCGTATTATCTTCCTTCGACGGCTTGGAATTGACTTCGATCAGCCAAACCCGCCCATTCGTATCGAGTGCCAAATCGACCCCCAGTTCCGCGAAATGGCCTTCGACCTGGGTTTCTATCCCTTTAGCGATATGCAGCGCCGCCCGCCGCAGCTTCGCATAACCGTCAACGGCTGCCGCCGAATCGGATCGGGCTAACGCTTCTTTGACCGAGCTGAGCGTTCCGCCGCGGGCAAGGTTGGATACGAAGTGATGATTGCCGGCAATTCGGGCTACGATGGACGTAATGCGCCATTGGCCGGTTTTGCCCCGCTGCACGAGCGCCCGGAAATCGACAGGACGCCCTCCCACCGTGAGCAGCTGTAACCCCTGCTGAATCTGGTAGCGCTGTGTTTTCATTTTCCCGGAAATCGCCGCATACAGTGAGGAGAGCGAGGTGAACGATTGTTTACGGGTTCCGCTGAGATTGGTAAAATGACAGATATACGCACCGTCCGGTTGTTTGCGGATCCGGATGATGCCTTTGCCGAGACTGCCGGTGATCGGCTTGAGGAACACCGTGGCGTGCTTGGCGCACATCGACTTGAGCTGTAGAAACGTCTTCAGCAAATACGACTCGGGCAAGTACATCTGTAAACCGGATTCTTTGCCGAGCGCATCGAATAACTCCGTTTTATTCAAGTATGTCGTGTTGAAAAAGACCGTGCTCTGCTGTGATCGGGCATGCTCGACGAACTGCTGTACCGTCGCGCGGTTTTCCAGCTTGCGGCTGGTCAGCCGGTTGTAGAGCACATGCGGCAGAGGGAACGTCGCGGTCTCCCAGCGGTTCGTGTAATGCCAGCCGCGCACCGTATCGATCGCGCCCTGCATGTCGTCCGGCGTGATGAAGAAGACGGAAGCGCCGTACTGCTTGCACGCATCGGTCAGCTCCCGGCAGAAGGCCGTGTTGGCGCCGAATGGTTTATCCGGGACGCCGGCATTGACGCGGCTCATCATGACGCCGATCAACGGGCCGAGCTGGAGCGTCCGGCTGGAGGCTTTATACTGCAGGCAGAGCTGGTTGTCGGACGCCAGCCCAAGCCTGGCCGCCAGCGCGGCGCCTATGAGCAGCATTCCCGCCTTGGAGACCGGTATGACCTTGACGTCCTCCCGGCTTCCGCCGTACCGGAGCTGCAGCGGCTGATGCAGCGGAATTTTCCACTTGCGCACGATCGGATAGCTGATCATCAGCAGGGAGCTGTCAGCGGTCATGTCGGACGATTTTATTTGGATCCTTACCTTTGTTCTTTTCATGTGGTACCCCTTCCTAGCGCAGGCGAGTCCCGCATGCAGGCCGGTCGCGCTTGGAACATTTAGAAACCAGCTACTTCATCATATGAGGGCGTTTATCCCTTGGTGAAAAGAAATGCAACCGAATTCGACAATCGAATCATTTGAAAAGAAGGTGCAGATGCCCATGAATATGTACGATAAGGCTTATGAGCTTGCTCGGGCGGCGCTTCTCGATCAGATCGAGAGGCTGCCGCCTTTTTGACATCGGCCGCAGAAAGAACACTTCTTTTTTTATAGTAAAGAAGGTAAAATATATGGAAGTATGGAACGATAGATTTGGAGAATACGTTGAATATGGGGCTTCTGCAGGTTAAGGCGCAGCGCCGACCTGTGAAGACATGTGCTAACAGAGAGAAGGAGTCTAGTGGATATGAAGTATTGTATGGAATGCGGAAGCGCCTTGGCCAAGAAGGACATCGATGGGACGGAACGGCTTGCGTGCACGGCGTGCTCTTTTGTCCATTGGGGCAACTACAGCATCGGGGTCGGGGCACTGGTCGTGCGTGACGATAAAGTGCTGCTCGTTCGCCGCGCTATCGAGCCGGGGAAGGGCAAATGGACGAATCCGGGCGGCTACATCGAGCAGTTGGAGCCGATCGAGGACACGATTGTCCGTGAAGTGTACGAGGAAAGCGGCATCCGGGCGAAGGTCCAGGAAATTATTGCCGTACGCGATCTGCCGACAAACGTCCATAATGTGTACATCGCCTTTCGCATGGATTATGTGGAAGGGGAGCCGGTGCCTGACGGAGTGGAGGCCGATGCGGCGGGATTTTTTAGTCTGGAGGAAATGCGAATGATGCCAGTGGCTACTTTCACAGAGTGGCTTGTCGATATCGCCATGACGCCCAGAAAAGAAGGCCTTTTTGCGGACAAGCAGCCGGTCGCGTCGTTCGGCGGATTCGGTTACGCGGTCGGGAAAGTCGGAGCTTCCTGCAGGTAATCACTGGCGGTTCCCCCGCGCCGGTTTCCCTGCTATAATGAGAAAGCTTCATTATGGACAGCTGGCAAACCAGGCAACTTACTTGGGTTAAAGGAGAAAGGGGACCAATGGCTGTGATTGTAGTTGGGGGAATGATCGGGCTTGGCAAAACATCGGTGGCCACGCTGCTCGGACAAGCATTGCATTCCGAAGTGTTCTTCGAAAGTGTGGACGATAATCCGATTTTGCCTTTATTTTATACGGCTTCACCGGAAGAAATCGAGAAAAAAAGGTATCCGTTTTTACTTCAGCTGCACTTTTTAAATTCGAGATTCAAAGCGATCAAACAGGCGCTTGTACATAACCGCAACGTGCTCGATCGAAGCATTTATGAGGATTGGTATTTCGCCAAGGTCAATTTGGAGCTGGGCCGCATCAGTCCGCTGGAGTTTGAGGTGTACGAAGGGTTAGCCGATAATATGATGTCCGAGCTCGCCGAGCTTCCGAAGAAAGCTCCCGATCTTATGGTCTATTTGAAAGGCTCCTTCGACACGGTGATGCACCGCATCAGTCTTCGGGGACGCAGCTTCGAGCAGGATGCGTCGCTGGTGGAATACTACCGTCTCTTATGGTCCGGCTACGACCACTGGGTCATGAACCATTATAACGCTTCCGAGGTGTTGATCGTGGACATGGATCAGATGGATGTCGTCCACCGCCCGGAAGATGCGGCTGCGCTTGTGGCCGCCGTGAAAGAAAAGCTGATGGACTTGCAAATCGTCTAAGGTGCGCAGCGTCGCCGGCGCAGTGCTCTCCTCGCGGGGGAGACCAGGGAAAGCGGGCGGAACGCCGCCCGCTCCAAGAGCCTCCGGCCTAGGGGTTCGCAAAAATACCGTCCGGACAAGTCCGGACGGTTTGCTGTGCATGCGCCCTGTACGGGCGTCATCTCCGGGATGCAAGTCCCGAATGGGGCCTGGGCCAGAGCTGGTTGCCCCTGCCGCTCAGGCTGCGGCGCACGTTATTGATCGTTCGTCCGGATCGGTTGACCGGACGATGCCGGCGCATCCTGTTCCGTCGCTTCTACGCCTAAGTCGTAGCGGGGATGCACGCCCGTATCCTCGTACTTCGTCTGCGGATCGCCGTCGGTTTCCGGCGCGAATCGTTCCTCGTTTGGCATTTCTGGCAAAGCCTCCCTTGTCCATTGGCGGTAATAGGTAGTTTCACCGTTCCGGTGGAGGCTTATCCGCAGCAGCACAAACGATCCAGGACGATGCCGGGCTGATCCCGCAATTTTCGCTCGCTGGAAGAGAGGACCGGAGTTTGAGCAGCCCTGTTACATAACGTTCAGGGGGGAGGACGGGGACGGTTGATTTTGCGAAGTTTGGATCAGCATGTCCATTTGCTGGATACACTGCTGCAAACGCCCCTGAATTTCCACGATCCGGCGCTGCTGGGCGTTCATTTGCGTTTCCACCTGCGATTGCGCCTGCTGCAGATCCATTTGCACCTGGACGAATTGCTGCTGCAGCTGCCGCAGCCTTTGCGAGAAATTGTTCAGGCCGGTTTTGTTTAACGCCTGCTGCGCTTCCTGGGCTTGCTGCATGTGCTGCAGCTGCTGCTGTTCCAAAAATTGTTGATACGATACGTTTTGCATGGCGATATCCTCCTTGACAGTAGCTGTTCGCGTGTATTATTCGTCCTCCGGTCTGGATTTATTCGCCAGCGTCCGCCCGGCAGTCTCGTTCTGTTCCGTTCCGGCCAAGACGGCTGCGGCTCCCGGTAAATTGCCCGTTATATCGACCGATTAGTGGCGGGAATTCGGGAATTGTGATAAATTTTTGGAAGCGCATCATTGATCTATATGAGAAACGGGAAGGACCGAACGATTTGACAAATGTAAAAAAAATTTCGAAGCCGAAGCTGTTGGAGCTGGATCTCGTTCGGGCTGCAGCGATTTTGGCGGTTCTCATCATTCATGCGACGGCGGACGCTACAGTTGAACTGGCGTTCGGCAGCGGTTCGCAAGCGATGTACCTGACGTTGAATAAACTGAGCAATTTCGCCGTACCGGTGTTTATTTTACTCAGCGGTCTCGTATTGTTTTACCGGTATCAGGACGATTTCGGGGGAAAGCAGGCGCTCTTGTTTTATGTGCGCCGGGTGCGGCAAGTATTGTTCCCTTATTTGATCTGGTCGTTGTTTTACTACTTGTACAATCAGTGGATCTATGACCGTGCCCGGCTCCATTTCGATGCGGCGGAATTCGGGGAGCTGCTGCCGTGGGCGGACGCCTCGTACCACTTGTATTTCATGATCATTATCGTGCAATTTTATTTGATATTCCCGCTGCTGATGTGGATGTGCAAGGCTTGGCCGTCATTTCGGCGCTATCTGGTATGGATCGGGCTGGCCGTCCATGCAGGGCTGTACGCGTACCATTATTGGGTGAGGCCGTTCGATCACATGGCTTCGCTATGCATCAATTATTTCAGCATGTTCGCGCTGGGCGGTTGGATGGGGCTGTACTACGAGCGGTTCTCGGGGTGGCTGCGGGCCAATTTCGCCTGGGTGTCAACCCTGACGCTGTTGATCGGCTGCGCGTTCGTCGGCCTGTTTGTGGCCGAAGGCCGGTTCCATCTCCAGCTTCCCGGGTACGGCTACCAGCTGTTGTTCTTCGGATATGCCGCCTTCGTCTCCATGACGCTCATCCGTCTCTGCCAAATCGCGCTTGCGCGGTGGAAGTTGATATCGCGTCTGTTGACGAGTTTAGGAGCCGTATCGTTCGGCGTCTATTTGATGCATCCGGCTGTGCTGACGTATTACAAGACGCATGTTACGCTTCCCGGCGGGTCGATCGCCATGTACCACGCTTATACGTTCGGCGCTTTTCTTGCAAGCCTGATCGTCCCGTGGGTGCTCGTATACGCGTACGGACGGATCATGAAGCTGCTGCGCAAGTAACCTGTCCGGACGAAGGCCGGCGCCTGAGAAAGAGTGATATTTTCACGCGTACGCTCATACAATGAACTGTACAAGTTGTAGGAGAGGAGGGCGTACGATGGGGAAAGGCACGAAGAACATCGTGTTTATGGGATTGACGCTCGGCATGATCGCTTTCGCGGTGCCGAGCCTCGATCTCAGGGCATGGACGTCGCCCGGCACGATTTTCGGGTTGGTGTGGATCGGGTTCGCGCTGTTGGTCGTGGCCGCGCATCTGCATGAGTTGCTGGGCGTGGAGGAAGAGCAGAAGCGCACGCTGTTGAAGATCAAGCGGATGAAGCGCTGGCAGCTTCAGCAAGCGGTGACCGGCAAGCGGAAGGTGCTGCAGGTCCGCAGGTAAATAAGAAAAGTCCGTACTCCCTCTGATCGTGAGGAAAGGTGCGGACTTTTTTTCGGCTTTCTCCGGTCGGACCCTTCACACGATCAGCGCGATGGCAAGCAAATCGAACAGCGCAAGCGGCAGAATGACGTTGCTGTAGTAAGGGTCGTAGGGGAAATACGGATAAGGCAGGAAAGCGCGGCTGTGACCTTGCAGCACCTGCAGGTACACGTAATAATGGTCGATATGTACGATGATGCCTTCATGCGTTCCGCCATGCACCATTTGCACCCGTACGTGCCTGTGCATGTGCTGCACGCATGCCGCATGAATTTTTGCTTTGCACTTCGTCAGCGTGTCGACTTCCTTAACGTCCAACTCGAACACGGTCTGGGGTTGAGCGGGATAAGGCGCATTCATCATCAGCCACCTCCTGAAAAATATCCATCTACTTCTATCCTATGCGGAGCCGAGCCTTCCGATTACAGTACTGCCCGGCTTCGTTTCGTGGTATGATAATGGGTAATACAGGATGATACAGCGAGCCGAAGGAAGGTGGAACAGATGGACGAATTCGGTCCCATGAATCACGACACGTCAACCAAGCACGAGCAAATTTTAAAATATATCGAAGGGCTGCCTATCGGCAGCAAAATTTCAGTGCGCAAAGTCGCCGAGAAGCTGGGCGTCAGCGAAGGAACGGCCTATCGGGCCATCAAGGAAGCCGATGCGATCGGGCTGGTCGCAACGAAAGAGCGCGTAGGCACGGTACGCGTGGAGAAGAAGCTGCGCGATCAGATGGACAAGCTGACGTTCGCCGAAGTGGTGAACATGGTCGACGGGGAAGTGCTCGGCGGCCTTGACGGGCTGGAGAAGACGCTGCACAAATTCGTCATCGGAGCGATGCAGCAGGATGCGATGATGCGTTATATCGATCCGGGCAGCCTATTGATCGTCGGCAACCGGGCCAAGGCGCATCGTGTGCCTTGGAGCAGGGGCGGGCGTGCTTATTACCGGGGGCTTCGGGACGAGCGACGAGGTGAAGCAGCTGGCTGACACGCTGCAGCTGCCGATCATCTCCAGCAGCTACGACACGTTCACCGTTGCTTCGATGATTAACCGGGCCATCTATGACCGGCTGATCAAGAAAAAGATTTTGCTGATTGAAGACATTCTGACGCATCCGATGCGGGTGTTTGTGCTGAAGGCGAATCATACGATAGAGGATTGGCAGCGGCTGCACGAAGAGACGGGCCACAGCCGTTTTCCGATCGTCGACGAGTGGAACCGGGTGATCGGCATCATCACCTCGCGCGACTTGATCGGTGCCGGGCCGACGCAAACGCTCGATAAGTTGATGACCCGCAATCCGGTTACCGCGATGGCGAATACGTCGGTCGCTTCGGCCGCCCACCTGATGGTGTGGGAGGGGATTGAACTGCTGCCGATCGTCGACGCTGGGCGTAAAATCGTCAGCGTCATCAGCCGCCAGGACGTGCTGAAGGCGATGCAGCACGTGCAGCGCCAGCCGCAGCACGGGGAGACGTTCGAGGATTTGATCTGGGCAGGCTTCAGCGAGGAGAAGGACGCCGGCGGCCAGCTTGTATTCCGGGGTACGATCACGCCGCAAATGATTAACCGCCTCGGCACCGTATCCGAGGGCGTGTTGACCGTACTTATGACGCAGGCGGCCTACCATGCGATGCAGGATGTGAAGAAGGGCGACATCGTCGTCGACAACATGTCTTCCTACTTCGTCAAACCGGTGCAAATCGACAGCCTGGTCGAAATTCGCCCGAAAATGATCGAGGTCAGCCGCAAATTCGGCAAGCTCGATGTAGAGATGTTCCACGGGGGCGCGCTTGTAGCGAAGGCGATGCTGACCGCGCAGGTCATCGAGCCGGGGTAAGCGGTGGGGCGACGGAGAGGGCGGAGGCGAGCCCTTTTTATTTCAGGGCGTGCCGCTGCCCCAACGTCATAAGGGCGGAAGCACGTCGTACGCGCTTTCCGCCCTTACACGCAGCTTCCACCGAAGCATGCCGTCCAACCGGCCGCCAACCGCTTAAGCCTTCCGACTGTAGTGGCTGTGGTTGCGGAGACCGGCGAACAAATTGAACAAACCGAGCAATAAGCACACCGTCCCGAAAATGCGGCGCGTGACGGAATCCGTAAAGAAAAACAGCTGGGAGACGGCGATGACAATCAGCATCAGGCCCATGAAAATGTTCATCCTCGCCCCGTAAAGTCCGCGCTGTTTCGGATCGGTCGCTCGCCGAAACCGAAAGCTGTAATACACCGAGAACACGACGAAAATAATAATCAGCACGCTAAGCATCCATTGTATTGTTGGCAGCGTCATTTCTTGCAAGCACATCCTTATGGCCAAGTGTCTGTAATCACTTTATCGATTTCAGACTTGGAAATCAACTGGTCACGGTACCGGGATGCGTTTCCACTCTTTTACGGTCACCCACACCTTCAATTCCGACTGGGTCAGGACGATCCACTTCACAGACTGCACCATATAGTCGTTATCCATCACGCCGAGCATCGGCTTTTCATACAAAATTTGCTCGTATACCTCGGGCATGGCGGCGAATTCGGAAATTTTACGCCCCACAACGACGGGCTTCAACTGGGAATGAATGCGTCGTTTAAGCTCGCTTTCGGTCAATTTGTCCAGGGTTGTGTGCTCGCCCGGTTCGATATAAATGTTTAGCAAATTGATCGTCGTTTGCTGATTTTTCGTTTTGCGCAAATCGGCGACCTCGCCTTCCAGCCGGCTTTTTTCTGCGAGCAGCTCGCGGTTTTCCACGATCATCATGTTCAGCCGCTGATTGTAAATGCTCAGGAACAGCGCCGCTCCGATCACCATGCCGGCGATCACGAGTCCGACAGCGCGCAAATAGCCGAATCCGGTTTCGAAGGGAGGGACTCTCACCCGGTGTTCCCTCCCCGGCAGATCCATTGGATCAAGGTCGTCCCCATATGCGCGCCGACGAAGGCGCAGACGATGTACATCATTTGCTGAATCGCCGGAGAGATTTGCCCATCCTGAAAATGCGTCTCGATCGCCCGGATCGGATCGATCGTCCCGCCGATGGCGGCGACCATCGCCCAAATTTTGATTTGCTCGGCAATGTTCAGCATTTTGTGAACCGGGGGCTCCAGCGTAATAACCGAACAGATGCCGGCGAGCATGGTGCCTCCCAGCACTACCCCGAACGCTACAAAGAAATCCAACAAGCATTTTGCCCAAAATGATGCCACTTCCAGGCCCTCCTTTTTTCCTGCGAATCTTCAGATCGACGAACGCATGAGCGAAAATTCAAGCTATCGCCGGCTGTCTGCAAACGAATCGCATGCGCCTCCTCCGGCTGTTCGCCTACATTCGGCTTACGTTCCTTCGCCGGACCGGCAGCCTCTACCCCGGCCGGACCGCTCGCGGACACGTGCTGCGTCGTCCAAGCCGGGCTTGACCGATGCTTATACTATCATCTATATGGCACACTTGTTCGCATTATGCTAAAATATTTTGTAATGAATATGGAGCGGGGAGGCTGCGGTATGACCGATTTCGTTCATTTGCACGTACATAGCGAATACAGCTTGCTCGACGGCGCTGCGCGCATCGACGATTTGGTAAGCCAAGCCGCGCAGCTGGGCATGAAGGCGCTGGCGCTGACGGATCATGGCGTCATGTATGGGGCAATCCCTTTTTATAAAGCATGCAAGGCGAAGGGGATCAAGCCGATCATCGGCTGCGAGATGTATTTCACCTCCGGTTCCCTCCGGAACAAGGGCTCGCGGCAGGAGCAGCCCATTTACCACCTGCTGCTGCTTGCCAAAAATATGACCGGATACCAGAATTTAATGAAGCTTTGCTCGATCGCCCACCTGGAAGGGTTTCATTATAAGCCGCGGATCGATCTGGAGCACTTGGACCGGCATTCGGAAGGACTCATTTGCACCAGCGCCTGTCTCGGCAGCGAGGTGTCGCAGCATCTGCTGCACGACCGGTACGAGGAAGCGAAGGAGGCGGCGCTGCGCTACCGCGGCATCTTCGGCGACGATTTCTTCCTGGAAATTCAGGATCATGGCTTAACGGAGCAAAAAAAGGTGCTGCGCGACATGATTCGCCTCAGCGAAGACACCGGCATTCGCATGGTGGCGACGAATGACGTCCACTATGTGAGAGAGCCGGATCATACGATGCAGGATATTCTCATTTGCATCGGTACCGGGAAGACGGTGGACGACGAAGCGCGTCTTCGGATGGGGACTACCCAGCTGTATTTGAAACATGCGGACGAGATGGCCGGGTTGTTCGGACACGTCCCTGACGCTTTGGCGAATACGGTCGCCATTGCCGAAGCTTGTCAGCTCGAGCTCGAATTCGGGCGGTCCATTCTCCCGCAATTCGACCCGATTCCCGAAGGGATGACAGCGGGCGAATATTTGGCCGAGCTTTGCCTTCAAGGGATGGAAAGCCGTTACGGCCGGTCAAGCGAATGGCTGGAGCCGGAATGGCGGCGCGAAGTGGAAGAGCGGCTGCGCTACGAGCTCGGCGTCATCGAGCGAATGGGCTACTCCGATTATTTTCTCATCGTGTGGGATTTCATCCGTTTCGCGCACGAGCACGGGATCGTCACCGGACCGGGCCGGGGTTCGTCGGCGGGCAGTCTCGTCGCTTACGTGCTGCGCATTACCGACGTCGACCCGATTCAATATCGTCTCCTCTTCGAGCGCTTTCTGAACCCGGAGCGGGTGTCGATGCCGGATATCGATATCGACTTCAGCGACCTCCGGCGCGACGAGGTGATCGATTACGTGGTGCGCAAGTACGGGCGCGACCGCGTGGCGCAGATCATCACGTTCGGCACCATGGCGGCGAAGGCCGCCGTTCGCGATGTAGGCCGGGCGCTGAACCTGCCGTACAACGAAGTCGACCGGGCGGCGAAGCTGATCCCGAACCAGCTCGGCGTTACGCTGGAGGAGGCGCTGCGGATCAGTCCCGACTTGAAGGCGCTCGCCGCCAAACAGCCGAAGACGGCCGAGCTGCTGGAGATGGCGAGGAAGGTGGAAGGGATGCCGCGTCATGCCTCCACCCATGCCGCGGGCGTCATCATCTCGCGAGAGCCGTTAACGCAGTACGTGCCCCTTCAGGAGGGCAATGAACAGACGCCGCTGACACAGTACACGATGGAGCATCTGGAGTCCATCGGCTTGCTGAAAATGGACTTCCTCGGCCTGCGCACGCTGTCCATCATCGAGCGGACGCTCGAATGGGTGCGCGAGCAGCTGGGGGTGACGATTGATTGGACACAAATTTCGACGGACGACCCGAAGACGTACGAGCTGCTCGGCAAGGGCGATACGACCGGCGTGTTTCAGCTGGAGTCGCCGGGCGTGCGGCGGGTGCTGAAGGAGCTGCGGCCGTCGCATTTTGAAGATATCATTTCGGTGCTTGCGCTGTATCGGCCGGGCCCGATGGAGTTTATCCCGAAATATATCGCCGGCAAGCACGGGCAAGTCGAGGTAGACTACCCGCATCCGGATCTGGAGCCCATATTGCGCGATACGTACGGCATCATCGTCTATCAAGAGCAGATCATGCAGATTGCCTCCCGGATGGCCGGATTTAATCTCGGCGAAGCCGACTTGCTGCGGCGCGCGGTCAGCAAGAAGAAGCGCGAGGTGCTGGACGAGCAGCGCGCCCATTTCGTGCAGGGCAGTCTGCAGCAGGGCTACGCCGAGGAGGACGCCAACCGCGTCTACGACATGATCGTGCGCTTCGCCGACTACGGCTTCCCGCGCGCCCATGCGACCGCGTACGGGGTGCTCGCCTTCCGGACGGCGTACTTGAAGGCGCACTACCCGGTGCAATTTATGGCGTCCATGCTGACGGCGGTGATGGGCAGCCATAACAAAGTGGCGGAATATGTTGACGAGTGCCGTCGAATGGGCATTGCCGTGCTGCCGCCGGATGTGAACGAGAGCGGCTTTCTGTTTACGTCCGTTCGCTCGGGAGAGGATCCGGCGATCCGCTTCGGACTGGCGGCGATCAAGAACGTCGGGACGCATGCGATCGAGTCGATCATCGAGGAGCGGAAGGACGGGCGGTACGAGAGCCTGAGCGATTTTTGCCGGCGCGTCGATCTGCGGGTGTGCAACAAGCGTGTCATGGAATCGCTCATCCAGAGCGGCGCGACCGATTCGCTGCCGGGGCATCGCGCCCAGCAGCTCGCGATGCTCGAAGAAGCCGTTGAAGCCGCTGTGAAGTGGCGCAAGGATCGCGAAGCGCTGCAGCTCGTGCTTGACGGCTTCGACGAAGAAGTGAGCTGGGAGGTCGAGTATCCCGACATGCCCCCGTTCACGCTTATGCAGCAGCTCGAGCTGGAGCGGGAGCTGCTGGGCCTGTATATTTCCGGCAGCCCTCTCGACGATTTTGAGCAAATCCTGCGCAAGCTGGAGACGGATACGATCGCGCTGCTGCCCGAATATCCGGATCACAGCGAGGTCATGGTCGCAGGGCTGGTTGTCGGGAACAAAACGATCGTCACGAAGAAAGGGCAGCCGATGGCGTTCATGGAGCTGGAGGACCGCGTCGGCAAAGTCGAAGTCGTCTTGTTCCCCGAAGCGTGGAAGACGTTCGCGCCGCTCGTGCAGAAGGGCAAGCCCGTGCTCGTCGTCGCCAAGCTGCAGCTGGGCGACGACGAGCAAGTGAAGCTGCTCGCCGACCGCCTCGTCGCGCTGAACGACCCGCACCTCGAGCTGAAGGCGGTCAAGAGCGGGCTGCCCCCGGCGGGCGCGGCTCATAGCTCCCGGGGCGGCGGTACGCCGCGGG